>DATHUY010000004.1 GCA_035461765.1 Longimicrobiales bacterium | reverse complement strand
ATCCAACTTGTCTGCCCGCTCGACGCTCCGGTTTTCCGGCGTCTCGAACAGCTCATGGAAGTCGACTACGGCAGCGGGATTGGTCAATGCCTTGAACCCATCTCCCAGAACCGATCCGAAGAGATCGTGCTTCGCCCCATTTTTCTGCGTCTGAATCTGCATCGGAATCATCGAGTGCCCGAATCGATACGCGGCCACCGAGAATTCGACCGGAATGTACGGCACCCCACCGCAGTAGTATTCGCGGCCGCACGCGAGAATGCGGTCGACGACAGCCGCGCCGCACATCGTCGTCAGGAAATCATGAACGACGTTCCATTGATAGTGCCACGTCGTCTGCTTTCGAGCCTCTTCGTACAGCTTACTGTTTTGGAGCGTCGGCTGTGCGGCATTGAGGGTGTCGCAGACGTGGTTGTGAAAGCGGACCATCGCGAGCTGCATCTGGCTGATGATCCGGTTTTCGTCATTTCGCGGATCGCCGATCATGGCACGTCCATTAGCCGACCGAAGCAGGTCGTCGTCCACGAGGCCACCAGCGCCCGTGTCTGCCCCCGTCAGTAGCTTCGCACCTGCGAATGGCGCGGTCTGAGAATAGAGATACGGCTGGGCCTCAGGGCCGAGCCCGTATATGCAGTCCAGGTCCAGGGTCGGGGTCCGCACGTTCATGACCTCGCCCGCATCGTCCACCACCTGCTCAAAGCTCGTCGACGCATCGAGCGTGATATCGTGATCGACGAACTGTCCGAAGAACACCATGCCTACCGGCACGCTGCTCGTTGACTTCTTGGAACTGCCGGCATCCATGGGTCCGCCCGGTTTCCCCAAGTCCACGAGTTTCGGGCGCGACACGTAACTCGGGGGAAGATGCGGGAACATCCGGCCGAATCGATCCACGCGTGGCTCAGAGTGGTGGCTCTGCCGGCAGTACCTGGCCAGCCCGGCCAGTGGCTTCATCCCGTGGTGCTCATGCTCAGACATGGCGTGCTCCTGTGGTAGGATGGAGAAGGCGGCTCTGCGGCGGCAGGTGATCCGCGCACATACGCCTCCGGCCGAGTTGCGTTGCCCCGCAAGTGCCCCCTCGCGCGCTCACATGCGCCGATTACCGATGGGGGCCGGCTCACGCTGGAGTGGCGACGATGACGGGCTGAGCCTGTCGGTCGTCAGTGTGGCAAATGTTGCAATGGATTCGCGCACGATCGCGTACGCGGCGACGGGACCTTTCCGGGCAGGGCGGAAGGTCGGACGTCGTCTTGGGTGTCTGCCCCAATGTACGAGGGGATGTCCGATTTTACCATGGTTTCCCCGAGCGCGGCGCATCGTGGAGTCGCACGCTCTTGAAAAGGACGGCTCCGCATGGGCGACATTCCAGAATGGTTGCACAATGGAACCAGGAGGATCGATGCCGAGCCTGATCGCGGACGCGCATGATCGTCGTCGATGCGAACGTCGTGTTGTACCTGCTCACGCCGGGGTCGCACTCGGAGCTCGCATGGGCGGCTGCGGAACGGGACGACGACTGGCGAGTGCCGACGCTGTGGCGAAGCGAGGTGCGCAATGCGCTGCTCGGAATCGTCCGCGCAGGACAGCTGGACGCGGCGGACGCGATTGCGTCGATGAACCGGGCGGAACGGCTGCTGATCGGATCGTCGCACGGCGTCGATTCCGCTCACGTGCTGGAGCTGGCGATGTCGTCCGGCTGCTCCGCCTATGATTGCGAGTATGTCAGCCTCGCCCGCACGCTCGATGTCCCACTGCTCACCAGCGACAGTGAGATCCTCGCGGCGTTTCCGGAGCGCCCCGTCGATCTGAGGACGTACGCCGCAGGGCGCTGACATCCAGCGCGCGCATCGGCGCCAGCCTTCGACGGGAGTCCCGTAAAGCAAAGGCAGCCCCGCTCAGTCCGATCGGAGCGCGGTAAGCGGATCGACTCGCGCAGCACGCCGCGCGGGCAGCCAGCTGGCTACTGCCGCGACGACGGTGAGCAGGACGGCCGTTCCTGCGATCGCGAGCGGGTCGGCAGGGCTCACGAACAGCATCGTGCTGAGCAGCCGTGCGAGCACGAGTGCGAGCACTGCGCCGATGGCGACACCAATCAGTGCGAGGCGCATGCCCTGCATCACCACCATGCGGGCGACGTCAGCGGCAGCGGCGCCCAGTGCCGTGCGGATGCCGATCTCGTGCGTGCGCTGCACCACCACATACGAAACGACGCCGTAGAGTCCGATCGCGGCGATGCCGAGCGCGAGCACGCCGAGCACTGCGAGTGACATCGCCGCAATGCGCTGCGGCATCGTGGCGATCCCGACGTGGCTGCGGAGAGTCGTCACCTCCGGCACCGGAATGGTCGGAGCCAGAGCGCGCACGCGCTGACGCAGCGGGTCCGTGATCGCAGCGGGCTCGATCGCGGTGCGGACCTGCAGCATCATCGAGGCAGCGGGCCACTGCAGATACGGATAGTACATGTACGGCAGCGGCTCCTCCGTCAAAGATCGGTACTTCCCATCCGGCACTACGCCGACCACTTCCGCAAGCGGGCCGTCCGACCCGGCGAGTCGCACACGACGGCCGAGCGCATCGGTGCCCGGCCAGAACCGTCGCGCGAACGCTTCGTTTACCACGACGACGTGCGGTGCGCCATCCCGATCGGCGTCAGTGAAGCCGCGGCCTCGCACGACACGAATGCCCATCGCATCGAAATAGCCGGGGCTCACCACATTGAAGTTGATCTCCATGTCCTCGCCTTCGCCCGGCGTATAGTCATCCACGCCGATGCCCCGGCGGGCAAAGCCGCCGCCGAGCGGCACGCGCTGCGCGAGCGTCGCCGACGTGACGCCGGGCAGCGCGGCCGCCTGCTCCTGCATCTGTGCATAGAACTGCTGCGCCTGCTCGAGCGAGTAGCCTTCCGTGCGGAGGTCGAACGGGATGAGCGCCATATTCTCGGTGTCCATGCCCGTATCGATGCGCTGTGCAGCGATCAAACTGCGCAGGAACAGCGCACCGCCCACGAGCAGCACGACGGACGCGGCAACCTGCACGACGACGAGCGCGTTGCGAACGCGCGCACGATTGCCGCCGCGCGCGCCCTCGCGCATCAGCGGGGCGGGCGCGCTGGCCCCGTGCAGCGCCGGCGCGAGACCGAACAGGACACCGGTCAGGACCGTGATTGCAGCGGCGAACAGCACGACGCGACCGTCCAGTGAGACGTCGATCGTGATGGACCCCGGCAGTGGCACGCGGTCGAGCGATTGCGTGATCCACACGCCGAGCAGCACACCGGCGACGCCGCCGAGGGATGCAAGCAGCACGCTCTCGGCCAGCAGCTGACGGATGATGCGGCCGCGAGTCGCACCCAGGGCAACGCGCACACCCATCTCGGCACGTCGGGCGGACGCGCGCGTGAGCAGCAGATTCGCGACGTTGCTGCATGCGATGAGCAGGACCACTGCGACGACGGCCATGAGCAGCGCGGCCATGCCGACGACCGGACCGAGCACCTGCCGCGGCAGGCGCGACTCGGATTCCGGCAGCACGGTGAGCACGCGTGATCGATTGTTGATGTCCGTCCAGGTGTCGGGATACGCGGCATGGAGCTGACCGGCGAGGACGTTCAGCCGCTCCTGCGTCGCAGCGATCGTCGCATTCTCGTGCATGCGTGCGACAACGAACAGTCCCCGGTTGCCGCGGTGGGAATAGTTGTTCCCCGCAGCGACCGGCGATGATGTCGGCACCCAGATGTCCACCTGAAGACCCCGCAGCATACCGCGATACGCGGGAGGGGCGACCCCGACGATCGTCAGAATCTGCCCGTTCACACGCAGCGAGCGGCCCACCACATCCGGCGCACCGTTGAGTCGCGTCTGCCAGAAGTTGTGGCTGATCACGACGACCGGTGCCTGGCCGTCCGTACCCGCCTCCTCGCCCACGAAAAACCGGCCTGCAGCGGGTCGCACGCCGAGCACGTTGAAGTAATCCGCACTCACCATCTCGCCGATGAGCTGGACGGCTCGGTCGTCAATGCCGACGCTGAACGGCTGTGGCTGGTAGACGGCGATGCCGGCGAACGCACCGCTCTCGCGCATCGCCTCGTAGTCCGGATACGCCGTCGCACTGTAGATCGGACCGCTGTAATCGCTCGTGTATATCATCGCCAGCTCGCCCGGCGCGCGGACACCCGGAAGCGGCCGCAGCAGCAGAGTGTTCACGACGCTGAACACCGCCGTGTTCGCACCGATCGCCAGAGCAATCACCAGTGTCGCCACGATGGTAAACGCAGGCGCGCGCGCGAGCATGCGCAGACCGATACGCACGTCCGCCACGATGCCGCCAAGTATCCCACGTACGCCCCCGGCTCCGGCGGCACCGGCATCCGCACCGAGCGCGACCGGATCCGGACGCGTGCGCTTCGCCTGACGTACACGACGGCCGAGCGTCTGCTCGTCTTCCAACTCCAGCAGCACGATCCCCCGCGCGTCCGCTTCGCTCTCGCCGCGCGCACGCAGCTCCGCATACCGGTCGTCCAGATGGTGCGCCAGCTCCTCCACGATATCGGCCTCCGCCGTACCGCCGAGTCGAGCCGTTTGCAGTCGACGCCGGATCTCGTCGCGCCACTCCGGCACCTGCCCGTCCGCTCGGTCACGCATACTCGACTCCCGCAATCTGCGACACCGCACGCGCAAACTCCGCCCAGCCAGCACGCTGCTTCGCCAGCTGCCGCTTGCCCGCCGCGGTCAGGCTGTAGAACCGCCTGCGCCGCTCACCCGGACGCTCCACCCACCGGCCCGCGATCCACTTCTTCTGCTCCAACTTGTAGAGCAGCGGATACAGCGACGCCGCGTGGACACGCACCACGCCGCGCGACTGCGACTCGATCAGCTTGCTCAGCTCGTAGCCGTGCCGCGGCTCGACATCGAGCAGTGACAGCACGAGTAGCGGAACGGTGCCCTTCTTCAGCTCACGGCCCAGCATGGTGGCGCCTCCATATGTGGTGGTCCCACCTATATGCGTGCCCTCGGTGGAAACGGGAAGGTGTGTGGGACGAAGGTGCTATGGGCTGGGGCAAGAGCCGGGATCGGAACCGGGAGGGGTCGCTGAGGAGGCAAGCACGTACGGGGGTCCCAACTCGCCATGGAGGCGCCCGGATAGATGCCGCAGATTGCTTGCGAGTATTGACTCCCTGACCGATGTTGTCCAACTTATGTGGGACAACAATCAGGAGTCATATGAACGACCCCGCAGGCGCGCAGGGACGACGCGCGAGGACGACGGTTCACGTGCCGGCAAGCGAAGTGAAGAACGCCTGGCACGAGTACGTCGAGCGCGTGAGTCAGGGGCGTGAAGAGGTGGTCGTGACACGCTATGGGAGGCCGATCATGAAACTGACACCGATCGACGCCGGCGATCAGCCTGGCATCCTCGGCTTCCTCGCCGATACCGTGACCGTGCACGGCGACATCGTGGAGCCGACCGGCGAGGTGTGGGCGGCGGCGGGTGATGGCTGAGGAAGGACCGCTCGTCCTCGACACGCACGTCTGGCTCTGGGTGATGTCGGGCCGCTTCGACGAGCTTTCGATGAACGCGCTCGAAGAGGTCGAGCGCGCGAGTGCCGGGGGACGGATCGGTATCGCCGCGATCTCCGTGTGGGAGGTTGCGATGCTGGAGCGCCTGCGACGGATCAGCCTGTCGCGACCGGTTGAAGACTGGGTGAGCGCCGCGCTGCGCGCGCCCGGAACACACCTGGAGGAGCTGTCGCCGGCGATCGCGATCGAGAGCACGCGACTGCCGGGCGAGCCGCCGCGCGATCCGGCCGATCGGATGCTCATCGCTACCGCACGCATCCGCGGCGGACAGCTTGCGACGCGGGATTCGTCGATCCTCGATTATGCGGAGGATGGGCATGTTCGCGTGCTTGATGTGAGGGCGTGATTCGCTCGATCCGCTGCTGGCTCGTGCGGACGTCCGCGTCCGCGGTCCGACCATTGCACCCTGCCAGCATCCAGAGCAGGCCCGGAACCGCGGCCCGCATTTCACTGGCAGCTCGACCAATCGCCGGAGTCGTAAAGCGTGGGCAGGAAGAAGAATCGCAAGGCACGCCGGTCGACGCTGACCGAGACAGCCGCGACCAGCGCCGTTCCCGTGCTCGACGTGCCGAAGCCCGCGCCCGTGTGGGGCCGCGATCTGATCGATCCGGCGGCAATCACGCAGATGGAGAACGCGATGCGGCTGCCAGTCACGATCGCGGGCGCACTGATGCCGGACGCACACGTCGGCTACGGCATCCCGATCGGCGGCGTCGTCGCGCTGGAGAATGCGGTCGCGCCGTACATGGTCGGTGTCGACATCGCATGCCGCATGCACATGTCGATCTTCGCGAACGAGCATCTCGACCTGATCGAGAACGCCAGCCGTCGCGAACAGCTGAAGCGCGCGATGCGCGAGGAGACGCGCTTCGGCATTGGCGCGAGCTTCGAGGGCCGCGACCGCCGCGAACACGCGGTCATGGAGGACGAGGACTGGTCGCTCACTAAGGCGATCGCACACCTGAAGGACAAGGCGTGGACGCAGCTCGGCACGTCCGGCAGCGGCAACCACTTCCTCGACGCCGGCGTGCTGATCCCCGCGAGCGACGATGCCGCGCGCATCCTCGGCATCGAGCCCGGCCGCGAACACTTCGCGTTTATGAGCCACTCCGGCAGCCGCGGCACCGGCGCGCAGATCGCCGATCACTACTCGCGCCTCGCACAGCAGATCACGCCGCTCCCACCCGCGCTCCGACACCTCGCCTGGCTCCCGCTCGACAGCGATCCCGGCCAGGAGTACTGGCGCGCGATGAACCTCATGGGCCGCTACGCACAGGCGAACCACGAGTCGCTGCACCGCCATCTCCAGAAGCACCTGAAGCTCAAGGCGATCACCGAGCTCGACAACCACCACAACTTCGCGTGGAAGGAGACGCTCGCGGACGGCACGGTCGCATACGTGCATCGCAAGGGCGCGACGCCGGCCGGCGCAGGTGTGCTCGGCATCATCCCCGGGTCCCAGGGACACGACAGCTTCATCGTGCGCGGCAAGGGCAGCGCACTGTCGCTCAACAGCGCGAGCCACGGCGCCGGCCGCATGATGAGCCGGGGTCACGCGAAGCGCTCCATACCAAAGGCCGATCGCGACCGGTGGCTGGAATCGCGCGGCGTCGAGCTGATGGACGCCGGCATGGACGAGGCGCCACAGGCCTACAAGGACATCCGGCAGGTGCTCGCCGAGCAGAGCGATCTGGTGGAGGTGCTGGCGACGTTTCGGCCGCGGGTTGTTCTGATGGCGCGGGCGGGCGAGCGGGCGGAGGACTGAATCGTTTCTATGAAATCGGGAGCGGGATCGGGAGAGTGTTCGTGCGCGGGATCGGGATGGACGACGGCGCGGGGGGTGTGCGCGCTGCCGGGGGGCGCGAAAGTGGTGTCGGGGCGCGGGGGTGCGCGGCGCGCGGGGGTGCGCGGCGCGCGGGTGCCCCGGGCGATGCGCGGGGATGCGCGGGGGTGCGCGCGGGTGCCCAGGGCGCGCCGCGTGCGCCGGGGATGGCGTGAATATGACCCCAGCCAGTCAGTTTCGAGGGTTGGTGCATAGCCCACGGCGTGTAACGCCGGCGAGTATGCACCAGTCCCGCTTCGTGAGGCGTTGGGGCCAGGTGGACGGCGCCATACGCCGGCACACGGCTCCCAGCGGGAGAACCCACGCGCTTGGGGTCGCTCTGACGTCGAATGTGGCGATGACCGCGCGTGCAACACTGGGCGAGGCCGTCGCCGCTGGGTCGACAGGCTGCAGCTTTCGTTTTCCGGATTTTCCGCTCAGCGCTTCAACAGTCCGATCCGCTCGCCGTTCGCGGAGTCGCTGATCAGCACGTCGAGCCTGCGTCGCCGGGTGTCCTCGCGCTTCGCACTCATTACCCACCACGTCGCGGTCTTGCGGTAACCGGGCGGCTGCGACTCGAAGAACCTCCACGCCTTCCGGTTCTTCCTGAACATCGCCTCGTACTCGGGTGTGAGCGACACCTGATCGCGCTCGAAGGAGTATCGGTTCGTCTTCGCCTCATCGCGCGCATCGTAAGCGGCACGACCGGCCGGCTCCATGAGGCCGAGATCGATCAGTTCGCGGGCGCGTTTCAGATTGATCGCGCTCCACGTGCTTCCCTGCCTGCGCGGTGTGACGCGATTCGCATAACTCTTCTCGTCAACCGATTTGCGCACACCGTCGATCCAGCCGAAACAGAGCAGCTGGTCCACCAGCTCCGGCCAGGTGATGCTCGGCTGCCCACTTCCCTTCTTGTACAGTCCGACCCACAGCTCCGAGCGCGACGCGTGGTGCTTTGCCAGCCATGCGCGAAGCTGGTCCGAATCGCGAAAGAACTTCGGGGCGACTGCGCAGCTGCCGGCCTTCGGCATCGGTTGCCTCGTCTTACGGGTCTCGATGGAAGCCAGTTTAGCAGAATCCGGGAGCGGTATCGAGCATCTGCGGCCTGGAAGAGCGCGCCGCGGTCCTTCCCGACCTCGCGCACGAACCCGATCCTGATCGCGAACCCGATCCCGATCCCGGTCTCCCGGTCACGCTCCCGCTCTCGCTCCAGATTCGACCTTGATCCTGGAGGAAGATAAGGCCACTGCCGTGTGGTTGGCCCCGGAGCCGGTCGTGGACCGGCGAGGTGTTTGTACCGCACGCTGGGCTACTCGGGAGGGGCGCGCGCCCGGATCGCTTCCGGGTGCTACCTTCCTGAACGAAGCCGGACCACTCCAGCCCGAGGATGCCCATGCTCCTTCACGGTCTTCGCCAGTTCGCCGATCTGCGGCCTGCCCTCATGCTGTTCGCCCTTGTGCTGAGCCCCGCTCCGCTTTCCGCCCAGACTGAGCAGGCGCCTTCACTGCACGCCGACCTCATTGTCATGGGCGCGCGCATCTGGACGGGCGACACTACACCCCCGTACGTCGACGCGCTCGCCGTCCGTGGTGCGCACATCCTCGGCGTCGGCACGGCCGCCGAGATGGAATCGCTCGCGGGGCCGGCCACACGGCGCGAGCGCCTCGAGGGCGCGTTCATCGTACCGGGGTTCATCGACAATCACACACACTTCGAGCGCGCGGGCGAGCTGCTGCTCGGCATCAACCTGCTCGCGGTCGCGACCGACACCGCGCTCGTGCGCACCATGCGGGATGCGCGCGACCGGGTGCCCGACGGCACCTGGCTGGTCGGCGGTGAATGGGGCGCGTACGAGGCGTGGGATCAGGGCTCGACCGGTCGTGACACCGCGGGTGGCGCGCAGCGCGAGCGGTGGTCGCCGGACCGCGCACTGATCGATTCGATTACGCCGAACACACCCGTGCTCGTCAATCGCTGGGACCGCTCTCAGTACCTCGCCAACAACGTCGCGCTCGAGCGCGCCCGCGCATCGTGCGAATGGTCCGGCGTCGAGTGCATCGCCGGCCGCATGACGGGCCGACTGGACGCGGCGGCCGCGCAGCGCGTTCGCCGTGCCATGCCGCCGAAGTCGCTGGAGCAGCGTCTCGCGGAGTCGCGCGTTGCCATGGCCGACCTCGCCAGTCACGGCGTCACGACCATACACGACAACACGAGCGCGGAGCAGCTCGCGGTCTACCAGGAGCTGAAGCGCCGCGGCGAGCTCACAGTTCGCGTGTATGCTCGACCGACGCTGGACAAGTGGGATGAGCTGCGCGCAGCCGGCATCCGTCACGGCTTCGGCGACGAATGGGTCCGCATCGGCGGGCTCAAGGGCTTCGTAGATGGTATCCAGGGCAACTCGACCGCACGCTTCTACGAGCCGCAGCTGCACTCCGGCGAGCGCGGCAGCTGGCGCACGATGATGACGGAGCCGCCGGGCATGCTGCCGCTGTTGATCGGCGCCGACTCGAGCGGCCACTGGCCGCAGGTGCACGCGATCGGCGATGAAGCGATCGACACGCTGCTCACGATGTTCGAGCAGGTGATGCGCGTGAACGGTCCGCGCGAGCGCCGGTTCCGCCTGATCCACACGCAAGTCATGCGTGACGCGTCCGTCGCAGACCGGATGGCCCGGCTCGGCATCATTGCCGAAGTGCAGCCGTTCCACGCGATCGATGACATGCGGTGGATGGAGGAGCGCATCGGCGAACGCAGCCGTTGGGCCTACGCTTTCAGGACACTTCAGGACGCCGGCGTGCTGCTGTCGTTCGGATCCGACTGGCCGGGCACGAATGCATCATGGTATCCCGCGGAGCCGCTGCTCGGCATCTACGCCGCCGTCACACGCCGCACGCTCGATGGCGAGCCGCCCGGCGGCTGGTTCCCCGCAGAGCGGGTCGACGTCGAGACCGCGCTGCGCGCATACACCGTCAACAACGCCTGGGCCGCGGACGAGGATGACATCAAGGGCTCGATCACGCCCGGCAAGCTGGCCGACTTCGTCGTGCTCGACCGGAGCCCGTTCGATGTTGCACCTGTCGAGATAAAGGATATCCGGGTGCTGCGGACGGTGGTCGGAGGGAGGGTCGTGTTCCGTCGGTAACCTCAGTTGCTGAATCCGGGGAGCGCGAGCGGACCGCCCCCGATCCCGGATTCGTCAGTAGTGGCGTTCGGCTGCCCGACCGTGAACCGTGCCAGCTAGTCACCCACTCCCGCAAGGCGGATCAGCGCATCCTCGGCCTGCCGGCGTCGATCGATCAGTTCCGGATCGCAGTCCTGCCACCACCAGACGAATCGCTGGTAGAAGGTACGCGCCTCGTCATGCTCCGCGCGCGCCTCGTGGATGACGCCGAGGTGATACTGCGCGGGCGCGTAATAGAAGTAGTCGTACGGATAGAAGCTGGCGAGGTAGCGCTGCGCGGCTGTGAGGTCGCGCTGATCGAGGAGCATCAGGCCGACGTCGTAGCGGAGATACTGCTGTGGCTGTTCCCAGCGGTAGCCGGCGCCTGGCATATCGGCGAGCGCGTTTTCGAGGTCCGACCGATCCGAGGTGCGACCGGTCCGCAGGTCACGCCACGCACGAAGCGCGGCCGCGAACGCGCGCGCGTGCGCGGGTGACTGGAGCACACGCAATCCAGGATCCGCCGGCAGCGCTGCGACGTCGGTTTCGAACGCGACGACCTGGGCTTCGAGTGCGCGGACGGCCTGGTCCACATCGTCCCAGCGTGCCTCGCTGCCGGCGAGCGCCGCGATCCAGAAGTGGTCGAGCGGTACGGGTTTGGAGCCGATCCTCTGCGCGGCGGCGTGCGCGTCTGCACTGTCCCGATGACCGGAGACGTGCATCATGATGCGAAACCGCGCAGCTTCGTCACCGGTCAGAGGCAGAGGCTCCGCCTGGGCGAGCAGCTCACGCGCGGCGTGCAGCTGGCCACGGAAGAGTCGCGGCTGAAGGTTGCGCCAGAGGGCGCGTGATCGGACCGCCCGATCAGTGCGCACATCGAGTAACGCACGCTCGTCCTCTTCCACCCGCTCGAATGCGCTCGGTGCCGCAGCGAGTGCAGTCCAGGCGCACTCAATCGCGTCGTACGGCACCGTCTCGACATCGGCCGCTGCGCGCGCCCGCGTTGCGTCGTCCCCCCACGTCAGCGCGAAAACCAGACCGAAACCTGGACAGATCTCGATCTCCGAATCGATGCTCTCCATCTGTCGGATGAGCTGCCCAGCGCGCGCACTGTCGTGTGTTGCGAAGGCGTCCTCGATGAGATGCTGATACGACTCGCCATAGGGCCGGCCCCACTGGAGGGCAGTCTCCCAGGCATCGCGGTACGCGCTCGCCGCATAAAACGACTGGCCCCCGTAATGGAAGTAGGCCTCGCCCAGCTGGTACCAGCCGTCCACGTCGTCGGGATAGCGACGTGTGAGGTCTTCCAGGATGCCGATCGCCTCGGGGCCCCTGGCCGTGCTGCCGCGGATCAGCAGCTGATCGCGTGCACCCAGGCGGTCGGCATGGCGCATCGCCATCTCCGAGTGGCGCGCGACGTCAGCGAATTCCTCCAGCCACTCGGATGCACCGGCCATACGATAGTGCGCGCGCGCGAACGTCGAATCGATCGTCACAGCATCGCGGAAGTCCGCGGCAGCTTCGCGAAACTGCGAGCGGCGGAAATGCCATTCGCCGGCGAGATACGCCTTCAGTGCCGAGAGGGATGTGCTCGTGAGACCACCGACATTCGCCGCCTGGAAACCCGGTTCGCTCGGGAGCAGGCCGCTGCCGAGCAGCGCGACCGTTAGTCGATCGACGATGAGCTGGATACTGTCCACCGCCTCATCGACGCTGACCGAACCCTGCACTGCACCGGTGCTCGCGTCATGCACCTCTGCGGTGAGCCGCACGCCGCTTCCGGTGCGGACGACGTTGCCCGTCACGACATACGTCGCGCCCACCGCCCGCGCCATGTCGCGTGCGATCCGGGGCGTTACAGGTCCTGCGATGTTCGAACGATCCCAGTTGGTGAGCACCACGCCCGGATCGATCTTCCGCAGACCCTCAAGGCCGTCGAGGTTGAATGACAGCAGGTAGACGATGCCCTCGGGCCACAGATCCAGGTCGCGACCGACAATGTCGAACGGCAGCACTGCGACGCCAGGCGCGGCAGCAGCGGTTTCCGCTGGAGGCGCGGCGGTAATTGTGCGGCCGAAACGCGAGCCAATGCCGAATCCCACCAGCAGCAGAAGCGCCGCAACAAGGAAGGCGACGCCCCAGATGCGGATGTCTCGGGCAGTGGCCGGCGTATCAGCCGCATCGCGGCGCAGCCCGTCCGGCGTAAGCTCGTACACCCAGGCGACAACGAGGGCCACCGGCAGCCCCGCTGCGGCCAGCGCGATGACAATCCCGACGGCCGTCGACGGCAGGCCGAAATGCGGGAACGTGGTGTCTGCGACCTGGATGGCCAGCCACGAGACGACACAGTAGCCGCCGGCGATGTGAAAGACGCGGCGCCGCTGGAGTTCCGACAGGAAGACGGATAGCCGCCGAGGCTGCGTCATGGGAGCGCGCGGTCGAGGGAGGAGGTCCCGCAAGATCAGGATGTGGGGAAAGGACGTCAAGTGGCAGCGGCATGTACGAATCTGGACGCGGGACCGTTCAGCTCACGTAGCCTCCAGCACCTGCTCGACCGCCGACGTGAAAACCCGCCAGCTCCTCCGCTCCGCGCTGAACGCCTTCCTGCCGGCCGGTGTCAGGCGGTAGAACTTGGCGCGCCGGCCCTCCGGTGAGATGCCCCACTCGGCGGCGATCAGGCCGCGATCCTCGAGGCGGTACAGCGCGGGATAGAGCGAGCCCTGGTTGACCTGGAGGACATCGTGGGAGAGCGTGCGCAGCTGTTTGCTGATGCCCCAGCCGTGAAGCGGTCTGAGCGCGAGCGTCTTCAGGATCAGCAGGTCGAGTGTCCCCTGCAGCAGGTCAGTGCGTTCGGCCACGAGTTACCCCTCAGTCAGCGCGAAGAACTGTGATCGGCGAGGTCGCGGCGGCGCGGCGCGCGGGAGCGAGCATCGCGGCCGCGGCGACCAGTGCGAGCAGCAGCGGCATCGTCAGAAATGTGGCCGGGTCGAGCGGGGACAGATCGAAGAGCATGCTTTCGAGGACGCGCGTCGCGGTCAGCGCGCCGGCGAGGCCGAGCGCGAGCCCGGCGAGGACCGGGCGGAGACCGTCGCGCAGAACGAGCGCGAGCACGCCGGCGGGCGACGCGCCGAGCGCCATACGTACGCCGAGCTCGGCTGTCCTCCGCTCGACCGTGTACGACACTGTGCCGTAGATGCCGATCAGCGCCAGCACGAACGCGATCATCGCGAATGTCGCAAGCAGCAGCGTACGGAAGCGCGGCAGTGCGAGCGTGCTTGCCACCACACTGTCGAGCGGGCGCACGCCGGCGATCGCCACGCGCGGATTCACTTCGCGTATCGCCGCCTGCACGGCATCGCTCACACTCAGTGCGTCGATCGATGTGCGCACGATTAGGGCGGGGTCGTCGCGCATCCACGACGGTGCCTGCGCATTCGGGAAATAGACGGTCGGCTCGCGCGCCTCGTCGAGCGCGAAGTGCGCGAGCCCGCCGACGACACCGACCACCTCGTACTGCTGGTCGTCATAGGTGATTCGGGCACCGACAGGATCGCCGTCCGGCCAGTACCGCTCAGCCGCCGTCGCGTCGATCACCACCACACGCGCTGCATCGCTGCGATCGTCCGCGGATGTCAGTACTCGGCCGCTCACGAGCGGCAGCCCCAGCGCAGCGAACACACCGGGCGATGCTGCGCGCAGCTCCGCGTTCGGACGGTCCTGGCGCTCCGGCGCCGGACGGCCGACGACGGTGAACGGACCGCCGTTGAAGCCGCCGGACATCGGCAGCACGTCCAGTGTGCCGACACCTTCCACGCCCGGCACCGCGACGATGCGATCGAACAGGGCGTCGTAGTACGTCGCCAGTGTCGCCTCCTGGAGATCGGGCGGGGTGAGCAGATGCATCGTGAGCGCGCCGTGCGCTTGAATGCCGGGATCGACGGATTCGAGTCGCACGAGTGAGCGCACCAGCAGGCCCGCAGCAACCAGCACGACCAGGGCTATGGCAACTTCAGCGCTGATGATGGCGGACCGCAGGGTGCGTGCACCGCCGGCGACACGTCCGCCATCGCGCAGCCCCGCAGCCAGCCCGCCGCGCACCATCTGGAACGCGGGCAGAAGCCCGAACAGCAGCGCTGCGCCGACGGTGACAGCAGCCGCGAAGCCGAACACGCGCGCGTCGAGCTGAACGAGGTCCAGCCTCGGAAGCCGTCCTGCGAGAGTGACACGGAGGACGCGCAGCCCGAGCGCCGCGATCGCAATGCCGAGTGCGGACCCGAGCGTGGCGAGCACGACGTTCTCCACCAGCAGCTGCCGCACGATGCGCGTACGTGCCGCTCCGAGCGCGGTGCGCAGGTCGATCTCGCGGCGGCGCACGCTTCCCCGTACCAGCAGCAGGTTCGCGACGTTCGCGCACGCGATCAGCAGAACGAGCGCCACTGCACCGAGCAGCATCAACAGCGGCGCACGCACGCCGGCCGTACGGTCCTCGAGCAGCGGCACCAGCCGTGCGCGGTAGCCCTCGTTGTTCTCCGGATACGCCGCGACCAGCTGCGCCTGAATCGCGTCGGCTTCGGCTTGCGCACTCGCGAACGATACGCCGTCGCGCAGCCGGATCAGCGCCGTAAACGACCGGCCGCCGCGGCCGTTCGTCGCAAAGTAGCCGGGCGTCGGAGCCCACATCCGCGGTGCAGCGAACGAGCCGCCGGACAATCCCGGATCCTCCAGACCGCGCGGCGCAACGCCGACGATCGTGCGTGTGACGCCGTTCGCCTCCACCGTCCGGCCGATCACGCCGTCGTCGCCCCCGAACTGCTCCTGCCAGAGGCCCCAGCTCAGCACCAGCACCTGCGCACTGCCCGGCTCCGCCTCCTCCGGTGTGAAGAAGCGGCCGAGCGCCGGCTCCACGCCCAGCACGTCGAACCACGCCGCGTCCACGAACGCGGCATCGATCCGCTGCGCGATGCCGTTCTCCACCAGCGACACCTGCCACTCGTCATACGCGGCCGCCACCTCCCACGTCGTCGCCTGCGCACGCATATCCGCGAAGTTGGGGTACGAGATCGTGCCGCGGGTGCCGCCACCGTCCAGCACCGACTCATCCTTCAGCCGCATCAGCCGCTCATCCGCGTCATACGACAGCGGACGCAGCAGCACGCCATCCACAACGCTGAACACGAGTGTCGTCGCGCCGATCGCCAGTCCGAGCGTCACGATCGCGACCACCGCGAACGACGGCGCCCGCCCGAGCGTACGCCACGCATACCTCGCGTCCTGCACCAGCTCGTCGAGAGGTCGCCACCCGCGTGCTGCGCGGCCTTCCTCCCACCATCGCCCTTCTGCTCCGAAATCGCGCAGCGCCGTGCGCCGCGCCTCACGCGGCGACATCCCGGCACGGATACGGTCCTCGATCTCGAGCTCCACGTGCTGGCGCAGCTCGGCACGCATGTCATCCGTCAGGCGGCGCTTGCGGAAGAAGTTCAGCATGGGAATCCGGGGGTGGCGGTCAATACCTTGTCGTCCGACAACAGTGCACCCCTTGTTGTCGAATGCCAAGGTATGTGGGACGAGCGGCCGGACGACGGGGATCAACACCGCGGATCGCCGCCGGTGTCACCTGTGCAGAGCGGACACGAACGCAGAGTGACCGGGCGGAGCGGTCAGGAACGGATCGTACCGGACCGGTCCGTCGACGCCGTTTCCTGTCGGCCCGCGTGGTCCCGTCGGGTCGCCCCACCAGTTGTTCGGCGCCTGGACCGTGTCGGGGGTGGAGTTGTGGATGCCGTATCCGGCGTTCCCCTCCATGCTGCACTGCTCGATGCGAACGGTTCCCTGCTCCACCCACACGCCGTGTCCGGTGTTGTGGCGGATCGTGCATGCGCTCACGACCGGGCTGCCGCCGTCGATGTGCAGCCCGTGGTGGAGCGCGCCCTCGATCAGCACCTGCGCCAGGCGTACATCGCCGGCGAGTGTGATGGCCGCCTGCTGCTGGTACTCATACGCACCGGTCCTCCCTCCGCCGATGGAGCTGAGGCGCGTGACGCGTGAGCCGACGGCAGTGATAACGAGCGACGCCGAGTCGAGCTCGACGTCTTCCATGACCACCGGTGTCTCCGCCGAAAGGAGCAGGACGTTCGTGAATCGCGCGTGGCGCACGAAGACTGTATCCGCACCCTGCCGAACGAGACCCAGCATGGCGTTGATTCCTGTTATCGTTACCGGCTCCGTCGGCGTGCCGTAACTGACCGGTACGGGCCATGCCCCCCAGGGACCGCCGCAGTCATAGCTCTCCACGGTCAGGCTCGCCCCGGCTTCCATGGTCATCAGAGGTAGCGCCGCGAGGCATGGCAGCGTCACGCGGAACGGCAACGCCCGGGCAATGGTCAGGTCGCCTTCTGCATCTGGCACGTACTGGGCGCCCCATGTACTCCCTGCGTACGCTATGACGGTGTCGCGCCCGTTGCCGAGCAGATTATTGCGCGCAGCGACTTCGTTCATCACGCCGCGCATGGATGTGAGCGGCACGACCAGCGGATAGCCCGCGTTCCCGGTAATGCGCACGGGCGATTCGAAGAAGACCGTGCCGCTCCGCATGTCGCCGAACGCCGTGCGCACACCGTCGCCGGCATTGTTGTCGATGCTGCCGCCGCCGATGAAGAGGCGGCAGCGCACGCACAGCACCCTGATGCCGTCGCCGGAGCCCCGCACATCCGTATCGCTCAGTCTCGCGTGGCTGTTGCTGCCGATCGCAACGCCGGCGTCCTGCGCGCCTTCGATTACGCTCCGGATCAGGTGGCCGCCATGCAGAACGACGCCCACACCCGTTACATCCTTGACGTGGGTGTTCTCGATGAGGGCCGGCGCGGTCGCGACGACCCCGTGTTCGGCAGTCTCGATGCGGGCGTAGCGGATGGTCGAGGTGTCCGCGCCGTAGCCGGGGGTTTCGATGCCGCCCCAACGCACGCCCTCAGTCAGCGGGAGGAAGCGCACCGGAGCGGCCGCCGTACCGTTGACGTGGAGCTGTGACGCAACGAGCCGCACGCCTGCCGCCGCGCGTACTTCCGTTCCGGCGTCGATCACGAGGATGTCGAATGTATCGGCCGCGTTCACCAGCCGAGCGCCATCCGCAGGCGTCCAGCGAACGCAGCTCCTGCCCTGCGGCACCTGCTGCGGAGCGCACGCTGCCACGGGTGGCGGTTCGCATGCGTCTGCCGTGTCGGGACTGCATTCGTCATCAGGCGGGTCGGTCACGGCACCCTGACCGCTGTCGCACGCGGCGAGTGCGACGAGCAGGATGATCGAAACGAGGGTGATCGACGGGATGGGGAGCGTCATGATTCACCTCCGGTGACGGAGCTGCTGCTCAAGATACGAGCAGACTGCGCTGCGCGCGATTGCTACGGCGTGATCATGACGCCAGGCGCCGGTAGTAGTCGCGGACAGGGGCATAACGGTAGAAGTACCACGCGCACGCAGACATCATGACCAGAACAGGGACGCTGTCCGTGACAAGGATCCAGAGGCGGGATCCTGCGAGAGCAAAGAGTGTGACCACATGGGATATCGGCAATCCCAGGCATGCGAGTGGCCGAGCCCAGGTTCGCTCCTCGAGGAGACCATGGGCCAGCGCGAGAACAAGTGCGGCGTCCGCAACCAGGAGCGGCACCACGAGCAACAGGGCGCCCGGCTGCGAAATCGCTTCGTCAGCAACGATGATCGAGCCGCTGCCGCTCTCGATTGCAACCAGAAACGCGAAGGCCGTGGTGACGAGCGCATGGCACACCAGGAAGGGTGGCGCTGCCCAGATCAGGAATGGCTTTCGCCGGCGCCGAAGGAGCGCCCTGGGAATGTACTTCATCGCTGCGTCCGTCATCGATGGCCTTTACGCGGGTGGACGATCACGAGTGCTGGCAAAAGATACAACAGCTTCGACAAACTCCTCGGGCGCGGTGTCCATCGCTATGTGCTGCTGCCCGGGCAGTACGTGTACTCGGCTATCGGGTATCACAGCATCCAGTCGTACGACAGCCTCCCGGAAGTAGTCCGGGCTGTCACCGCCGAGGATCAGCAGAGTCGGAACTGACAATCCCCCGAAGCGGCTCAGGTCGAGCTCATATGCCTCCTCGGCATCCGCCTCACGAAGTACTGTGTGAGCGGCCGCGACCCGCGCGGGCCACACCGGATGATCTTTCAACGATTCAAGTTCGGCATCCGGGACACCGACCACGTCACGAAAGAAGCACAGCAGTGCACCCTCCCGATCGTCCTGGTTCAGCAACCGTTCGATCTCAGTGCGCGTGGCCCGCCCGATAATGCCGGCTCCGATCGGGAGAGGGGGCTCGTATACGATCATGCGAAACAGTCCGGGGAGTTGTAAAGCGGCTTCCAGACAGCACAGAGCGCCGTACGAGTGCCCGAGCAGCGTGACACGCTCTCCAGCGAGCCGGACCACAGCGGCAACGTCCTCGGCTTCGCGCTGGATGGAATACGGGGCCGTGTCATCGCTGCGCCCCCTGCCACGCCGGTCCATCGTATGGAGTGAGAACTGGGCCTCCAGCAGTGGAGCGATCCGCGACCAGCGTGTGTGGTCAGCTGTAGTGCCATGGACAGCAACCAGGGCGGGCCCGGAGCCACTTTGCCACACGCCCAGCCTGGTACCATCCGCTGACGTCACGTGGCTGAACGTCGCGCCGGTCATGGATCACCCCCATGTTTGGGACATTGTATCGTGCTGGAGATTCAGCGCACCTTCGTGCAGAGTGTCACGGTGTTTGCTGATGAAAGGCAAGCCGCCAGCGACTCCCACGCTGCACGTAGACGCTCGAAGCTCGCGCCGTATACGACGCGTCGCCGCCATCCCGCTCTGCCGTCGCCTGGTAGGTCAGCAGGATTACGTCCGATGTGAGCGGGACATGCGTCACGTCCCGGAACTCGACACTGCGCCAGCGCGGCGCCGCGCTGATCGATTCGACTATGGCCTGCTTCGTCATTGCGCCGACCGGATCAGCGAACACCATCAGAGCGTCGGGTGTGAGATTATCGCGATAGAAGGTCTCATCGGACGTCCAGAACTGCTCTTCCAGGTGCAGGAGTTGATCTGCTACTGACATCCTCTCTCCTCGCAATGGAGACATGGTCGGGACCGTGGAGGCCCCTCTCCCTGCGGCGTCACGTGCCTGGATACCGCCCCTGCTCCGTGGTCTTTCACCCGTCGCTTAAGGCCGATCATGGAACGAGGGTCGCCCGCCGGGCGTACTCAAGCTAATATAGGGTCGCTCCCACTCCCCGGACCGCACCTGTCATGAAATCAGCCGCCATCCTGCTCGGCCTGCCACTCATCTTCGCGATCGTCGCGTTCAACATCCCGGACGGCGCCGACTCCGACATGTCCGCGCCCGAAGAGGCTGCGCCACCTGTCGACCCGGATCCGTACGCGAACTGGCAGCGGCCGGACGGACCGATCCGCGTCGCACTCCAGGCGGGTCACTGGAAGGCCGCGGAAGCGCCAGACGAGCAGGCGCGGCTCCGCACCAACGGCACGCGCGGCGGTGGCAAGGCAGAGTGGGAGGTCAACCTCGCCATCGCAACGCGCGCGGCCGAGCGGCTGGAGGACGCCGGCTACGCAGTCGACATCCTGCCCACCACCATCCCGCCCGGCTACTGGGCGGATGTCTTCGTCGCCATCCACGCGGACGGCAATCCGAACACGTCGCTCTCCGGCTACCGCGCGGCTGCGCCGCGTCGTGACCGCACCGGCCGCGCGCAGGACCTCGTGCAGGTGCTGAACGAGGCGTACGGCGAGGCGACTGCCCTGCCGTTCTACCCGACGATCACTCGCCGCATGCGCGGCTATTACGCGTTCAATTCGCGTCGCTATCATCACGCGCTGCACCCGATGACGGTCGGTGTCATCATCGAGACCGGGTTCCTCACCAGTGCGCGCGACCGTCGCGTCATCGTCGCCGAGCCGGACCGCGCGGCGCGGGGCATCGCGGATGGTATCATCCGTTTCCTGTCCGACGACGCCGGGAACGCCGACGGTTAGATCCCCATTCCCGAGTGTCAGCTTCCTGCCTGACGAAATCGGGAGCGGGAGCGGGATCGTGTTCGTGTGCGGTGCGCGGGACTGACCGGTCACGAGGTCGCGGGCTCGCGCGTTATCCTTGAAACATACTTTACAACGACGGTCATCATGCGACGAAATAGTCTTCTGTTCCTGGGATTTCTGCTGCTCACGGGCTGTACGGAGATTCTATCGCCTTCCGACTCCACGGGCGGTCTGCCGGACGGGCTGGAGGTCTCGCTGGTTCTCGACGACGATGAGGTGATGCAGCACGCGCCGTTCACGGCCCGCTTCACGGCGACGAATACCACCACGTCCACCATGCAGATTGTCACGTCGCATGGCTGCCTCGTCCTGCCGGGCGTGTACCGCAACGGGGTGCGCGTGCCGTTCAAGGGCAGCTTGTGGGGCTGCACCGCGGCCATCACGACCCATGTCTTCGCACCGGGTGAGACAAAGACGTACGAGTGGCCGATGCGGGCGGAGCTGTATGCCCAGGAGACCGGGGATATCGAGGGAGCGCCCGCTCCCCGAGGCACCTACGTCGTACGCGTCGAGTTCGAGTTGCAGCCGCCGCCGGGATCGCAGCAGAGGCCGCGAGCGGAGAGGACGCTGGTGGTGCAGTAACGAAATCGGGAGCGGGATCGGGATCGTGTTCGTGTGCGGGATCGGGAACGGATCCAGACCGAGGGTCCAGCTGGAAGAACGGTCCCGATCCCGCGAACCGAACACGATCCCGATCCCACTCCCGAATTCAGTTCCCGCCAGTACTGACCCGCGCCGTCTCGGCCGCTTCCGCCTTCTCCAGCGTCTCCAGAACATCGCGCCATACAAACTTGCGGCCCGTGCCCAGCACGTAATAATCCATCCACGCCTTTTCGCTGACGGACTTCACGAGGCGGTTGCGCGGGTCCGGGATGCCGTGCGAGTTGCCGGGATACATGTAGAGCTCGGTCGGGACACCGATCTTCTTGAGCGCCATGTGCAGCTCGACCGACTGCGGGCTCGGCACGCGCGGATCACCCTTCACGACGTGGATCATGGTCGGTGTCTTCGCGTTCCGGATGTACTTGAGCGGCGACTGGTCCCAGTACGCGTCGAAGTCGTCGTACGGCAGCTCGTTGCCGAGGTAGAACTGCCGGTTCCGCTGCACATCGCTCTGCGCATACATGGATATCCAGTTCGATGTGCCGGCACCGGAGCTGATCGCCTTGAAGCGGTCCGTATTCACCAGGATCCAGTTCGACCAGTGGCCGCCGGCGCTCCAGCCGAGCGCACCCATGCGGTCGCCGTCGACGATGCCTTCGGCGATCAGATGGTCGACGCCGCTCATGATGTCGTTGTAGCCGGGCTCGAAGTAGTTGCCGACGATATCCGTCTTGTGCGCTTCACCGTAGTTGGTCGAGCCGCGGTAGTTCGGCCGGAGCACCGCGTAGCCCGCGCCGGCATAGACCTGCGCGCCGTAGCCGCCGTTGAAGCCGAGCACATCGGCCGACGCGGGACCGCCATGGATCGCGACGATCAGCGGGTAGCGCTGCCCCTCGCGGTAGCCGACGGGCTTCACGAGCACGCCGCTTACCGGCTTCCCGTCCGTCGACGTCCACGTGATCTCTTCCTCCTCGCCCAGCGCCCACTCGCTCACCTGCGGGTTCACGTCGATGAGCTGGCGCCACGCGGAGCGATTCGCGACGCGGTCGAGCGACGGTACCGTGAAGAGCGTCGTCGGCGTCTTCGGGTCCTGGTACGTGATGAGCACCACGCCCGTCCGCTCGTCGCGATCGACGGACAGAGCGGCGCGCTCCTGCGTGACCTGACGGACCCGGTCCCGCTCGATGTCGAGCGCCATGAGCTGTCGCGTAGCACGCACACCGGTGTTGAAGTAGATCGTGCGCGAGTCCGGGGACCAGAAACTGATGCCGACGTCGCCATCGAATGACGAGCCCAGCTTGCGGAACTGCCCGCCGCGTTCCGCGACCGGCCGGATGTACACGCGACGGTTCGACATCGTGTAACGTGTGAGATCATCCGGTGCGCTGAACGCGACCCAGCGCCCGTCTGGCGAGAAGTCCGGTCCGCTCTCGCCGACCTCCTGGTTCTCCGTGAGGCGCTCGATGCTGCCGGTCGCGACCTCGAGCAGATAGAGGTCGGTGTTGATGCCCTCCTCCGTGATGTTGCGCCGGTAACGATCCGCCGATGTGCCACGAAATCCGACCCAGCGGCTGTCGGGCGAGACATTGAAGCCGGATACCGATAGGGTCGTATCACGCGTGAGCCGCGTCACCCGCACCGGATCGAGGTCGATCGACCACAGGCTCGACAGCGGCGTTTCCATGTTGTAAATGTCGACCGTGAAGTCCTTCTCGCGCCGCAGCTTCTCCGCCTCGTCCACGGTGTCGGCCGTGATGAAGTAGATGCGACGGCTGTCCGGCGCCCACTCCCAGCTGCCCACACCCGCGGCCTGCTTCGTGATCTGTTCCGGCGCCGGCTCCGCGCTGTCGAGCGTCGCCACCGGGAGACGATACAGCTGCTCCTCGCCTGACTTGCCGCTGCGATACACCAGCCACCGGCCGTCCCGGCTGATCTCGTAGTTCGACACACCCTCCGTCGCGTCCGTGATCCGCCGCGCCTCGCCGCCATCATGACGCATGACATACAGCTGCATGCGGTTCCGGCTCGATGCAGGCGCGTCGCGGTTCGACAGGAACAGGAACCGGCTGCCATCCGGCAGCCACGCGGGCGATCCCTCGTTGCTGTCCGTCGTGAATGTCAGCTGCCGCGAGGACGAGACACCCTCGCGCAGCGAGACGATATGCAGGTCCATCTGCCGCTCCGCCTCGTCCCAGTCCGGCTCGGCCACGGTATAGAGCAGCCACTGCCCGTCAGGACTCGGCGTCTCCGCGCCACCGGTGCGCATGTGCTGCATGTCGAGAAACGTCATCGGGCGCGTCTGGCCGTGCGCGGCCGAGACGATACCCGACAGGATAGTCGCCGTGGCGAGCACGGAGCGTATGCGTGCAATCATGGCTGGCCTCGCTGGTGAATTGTGCGGGAAGGGCAGGATAGCACAACGATTGGCGCACGGGTATACCTGCTGGCGCGACGGAAGGGGCTCATCCTTGCGTATGTGACCCGGGTACTCACGCGGACGTACCGTCGCGAGCCTGTCACGCAACTCCGAGGACATCATGAGAAGACTTACTGCATTCGCGCTGTTGTTCTTCTGCGCCACCGCCGTTCAGGCGCAGGACCCCGTCCCGCAGGAGCCGGTGACGACCGAAGTCGCGCCCGCCGCGCCGGCTCCGGCGGCGGCTGAGGCAGCACCGGCCCGCGCACCGGAAGCGCCCGTCCCATCCGTCGACCTGAGCCCGCGCAGCCCCACGGCCACGGCGATCGACGCTGCGACCATGCGCGCGCCAGCCGACATGGACGAAGCAGCCCAGGACGTCACGGCCCCGCGCAACTTCTGGTGGCTGGTCGGTGCGATCGTGCTCGGCGGGATCATCCTGGCGGTGCTGCTCTAGGAACGAATTCGGGAGCGGGACCGGGAGCGTGTTCGGGATCGGGAACCGATCCGGACACGTGTAGGCGCGGTCCCGATCCCGCTCCCGCTCCTCGATTCGGTCTCATCCAGTATGGTCGCAGCGCACTTCCGGGCTGTTCATGCTCCACTGCCACAACCTGGAGCATGAAGACATGGGAATGATGATGAACTTCCTCATCGAATAGGAACGCCGGCAGGCGGACGGCGTTCGCCGGCAAGCTCCTCGAGGCGATCCGCGAGGTCGCGCAGAGCATCCTGAAGTGTGCTGGAGTGCTCGACGACCGCGGCCTCGGCGACTTCGGCCATGCCGACACCAGCGCGTACGGCCGAGGAGCGAAGCTCCGGATCGGCCGCGATGCGGGCGACTACGACGCTGAGCGCCTGCGCGAGCTGACCCAGTGCGCGCTCCAGCTCGGGCGTCGCCGACACGGCGAGCGCCTCCACGGCCTGCACGATGCCGCTCGAATCGATCACCTCTTCCACGCTCCGCGCGGGCTCCACCGGCTCCCGCTGCTGAGCAGCCGCCGGCTGCGCCACGACTACTACCAGCAGAGCTGCCAGCCCGACAATAACCTGCTTCATCTTACTTCCTCCTGCCGTGATACCGTTGTCCACAGGCTCGATACACTGAAAGTGGGCTGCCTGTTCTGAACCGACTCGGAGCGGGATCGGGCGTGTTCGGTTGGCGGGATCGGGACCGCGCGCCACGGCGGACGCGCTTGAAGCAGTTCCCGATCCCGGTCACGAACACGCTCCCGATCCCACTCCCGATCGTTAAAAACCTAGCGTAGCCGCTGCCCGCCCGGCGTAGCCTCGAGGCCTACCAGCCGGATCAGCCGGCGGAAGCGGGGCTCGTCGTGCAGCGCACGCAGCTGCGGATCGACCGCCAGGAACGCCATGGAGTGGGAGCGGTCGTCATATGCCTGTTCCAGCGATGCCAGCGCGGCGTCGCGATCGCCCAGTGCATCGTACAGCTTCGCCATCTCATACGGCGGCACATAATCGGATCCGGTGCGGGCCACGAGCTCCGCCATCAGAGTCGCGGCGGCCTGCGGGCGGCCGGTGTGTGCCAGTGCGTGTGCATGCGCAGCGACATGGATGGCGCTGCCGCCGGACAGTCGGACGGACTGCTCGTGGTCGGCGAGTGCTGCGGCCGTGTCGCCGAGCTCCATATGCGCCATGCCGCGCCACAGGTACGCGAGGGCGAAATCACGGTTGAGATCGAGCGCTCGCGTGCATTGCCGGATCGTGCGCTCGTAGTCGCCAGCGTAGAAATGGACCCAGCCGAGTGCTGCGTTCGCGATGACGGAGAGCGGGTCCAGCTCCATCGCCGTCCCCATGCGGCTGGCCGCCTCATCGAAGCGGCCCATCGCCGTCAGATAGTTAGCGTACCACTGGTGGGCCGTGGAATAGCCGGGCTCCGTTTCGATCGCGCGGCGGAACTCACTCTCCGCCTGCGGCCAGTCCCAGTCGTAGTAGAGTGCGACGTAGCCGAGCGTCGCATGCGGTTCGACGAGCGACGGATTCAGCTCGAGCGCCCGACGTGCCGCGGCGGCGGCGGACGGGAACGCAGTGCGCGGCGGCACGAAGTCGTAAAAGCCGAGCACCGCATACGCGTCGCCGAGGCCGGCATGCGCGAGTGCGTACGCGGGCGCACGATCGACCGCCTGCTGGAAGAATTCAGCCGCTGCGCGCAGGCTCGACTCCGTGCGCTGATGCCATTCGTAGCGTCCCTTGAGGTAGAGATTGAACGCCTCCGGATCGTCGGTCGCGCTGCTCCGCTCCGTCAGGCGCGCCGCGTCGACACCGCTCAGCTCGCCCCGCAGGCGCGTGACGATCTGCCGCGAGATGTCGTCCTGTATCACAAACACGTCCGCGACCTCTCGCTCGTACGAGTCGGTCCACAACTGGTAACCGTTGCGCGCATCGATGAGCTGTACGACGATGCGCAGCCGGTCGCCGGAATGACGCACACTGCCCTGCAACACGGCCGTGACATTGAGGCGCGCAGCGATGTCGCGAACATCGATCGGCTCGTCCTTGAACGCGAACACGGACGTGCGACCGACCACGTTCAGGCCGTCCACATTGGCCAGGCGCGCCATCAGCTCCTCCGTCAGCCCGTCCGCGAAGTACTCGTAGGCGCCGTCCGCACTGAGGTCTGCAAACGGCAGCACGGCAAGCGCCTGCGGCACACCCGCCGCATCCGCGCGTTCACGGCTGCGGCTCACGACGAACGCAGCGGCGACGATCGTCGCGGCCAGCAGTACGAGGGCGGCGGCGACCATCCAGCGCGCGCGGCGCGGTGCGGGTGTGACGGCCGGTTCGCCGCGCGCAGGACTCGAGGGCGCATCGGTCTCCGCGTCGTCCGATGACCCCGGCGCGCCGGCGGCATCGGGCGCAGTCATGCTCCCGGCGAGAGCCTCCGCCGACGTGCGGGTCGCGGGCAACGGCGGGAGCGCGGGCGGCGGCCGGGTCCGCAGCTCGGTAACGAACGCGAGCAGCTCGGCATCGGGTGTCAGGCCCATCTCGTCTTCGAGAAGCTGCGCGTGCACGCGCGCGTGCTGGAGCGCGGCCGCACGTTCGCCCGCGCTGTCGAGAGCGCGCATCAGCCGCAGCGCAATCCGCGAGCTCCAGGGATCCTGTGCCGCGAGCATCCGCCACCACTGCACGGCGTCGACCGCCGAACCGTCGCGTTCGGCTCGCTCCGCAAGCGCCTCCAGCGCGCGCGCGCTCTCACGCGCGAGTCGCTCCCGCTGCCCGTCCACCCACCGCTCCAGCTCGTCCGCATCCGTCAGGAAGAACCCGTCCAGGAATGGCGCGACGTGCAGCTCAACGGCGCGCTCCCAGTCGCCACGCTCCATGGATTCCGCGAACTCCCAGGCATCGCTCGGCAGCCGCTCCGGGTTCAGCCGCAGATCATCGCCCACCGCCACCACCGCCTCGCCGCCCACCGCCTGGTTGATCCGGTAGACCGAGTCCGACAGCAGATGCCGCGCGCGCTCCGCGTCGGAATCCGGCCACAGGTAGCCGACGAGCTTGTCGCGCGTCATGCCCCGCTCACCCGCCACGGCGAGCAGCGCGAGCAGCCCGAGACGCCGCCGCTGCACCGCCCGGCCCGTCACACGGCCGTCGGGACCGTCAATGGATGCACTGCCGAAGAGCTTGAGGCGAAACAAGTTGCGTCCGGGCGACAGGGGGGCGAGATCGGGACGACAGCCGGTCGATGGCGACCTGGTAATGTGCACCACCGGATCGAATCGCGGCAAGTCAGCCGCGACATCCATCACACTGGAGGTCACATGACTGTACGCAGGACGTTGTATCGTTTCACCGCTCCGGCCGCGCTGGTCCTGGCGGGGATCACAGGCTGCGACGGCGCCGAGTCGTCGCCCCTGGCGACGGAGATCGAGCTCGCACCCGCACATGGCTCGCACGTGAATCCCGTCACCGACCCTGAGGTCAGGAAGTGGCTCGCGGAGCTGCGGCAGGCCACGGTCGAGTTCAGGGACTTTGACGCTGCGGGCCCGGCAGGCTGGTCCGAGCCGATCCTGCCCTGCATGGAGCTGCCGGGCACGGGCGGCATGGGACAGCACTACATCGACTGGGACCGGATGGACGAGCTGACGCCGCAGGATCTCGGGCCGGAGCTGCTCGTGTACGAGCCGCAGAAAAACGGGCGGCAGCGGCTGGTGGCGGTGGAGTATGCGGTACCGATCGCGGCGTGGGGCGACGTAGCGCCGGTCCTGCACGGCGTCGAGTTCCATCGCAACGATGGACTCGGCCTCTGGGTGCTGCACGCGTGGATCTGGAAGCACAATCCGGCGGGCATGTTCGCCGACTGGAACCCGGATGTGAACTGCGATTACGCGCCTGCGGGGAGCTGACCATGCCGAAATACGTGATCGAGCGCGACCTGCCTGGCGCCGGTCAGTTCTCGGCGGACCAGCTCACGGGCATCGCGCAGAAGTCGTGCGCCGTGCTGACGGATCTCGGTACGAGCATCCAGTGGATCCACAGCTACGTGACGGATGACAAGATCTACTGCGTGTACATGGCGCCGGATGAGGAGATGCTGCTCACCCACGCGCGCCGCGGCGGCTTCCCCGCCGACGTGATCACGCGCGTGCATTCCATCATCGAGCCCGTTACGGCGGAGGCGGCAGCCACCGTGTGACGGCTGGCTGATCGTCACACCGACGAGCCTGAGCGAGCCGCAGGTCAGACCTGCGGCTCGCGCTTTGCCTGCCAGCCGGTCCAGAGCCAGAACCCGAAGAGCGGGACGGCCAGCGGCGCCCAGCGCACGAGGCAGTGGCTCGCGACGAACACGAACTCGAAGATCTCGTGGCCATCGATCGTCGAGCCGTACGAGCCCGTACCGATCTTCGAATGCGCGCGCACCATCCCGTACGCGCTGTATGTCCAGAACGCCGTCCAGCCGATGAACACGGCCAGCATGATGCGGCGCATGAAGACGATTCCGGGCCTGGCGAAATAGGGCGCGCCTGCGGCGCGCGGTACGGCCTGTTCAGCAGACGACATCGCTGTAGATCCGGTTGACGGGTGAACATTTCAGGATGCCCGCGGGCGTCCTGCGCACAACCATATCGTTAAGGCTGTGCCCCGTCAGTCGGGCAACTCACGTTGCGGCGGTGGGGAATTTCCCGGTGGCCCGCGTATTGTCAGGACGCGGCGGGTGAGGTTACCGTGAGTCAGCTACACTCGAGGATACCCTCCGATCACAGGCTCTCCCGCGAATGATGTGGTAGACGTGTCAGAAACCGCTCCCTCATACGGCGGCATCATCGACCCGGCATCTGCCGGCTCGATGGCGGACGGCGTTGCGCACAGCCTGGATCCGCGCTGGATCACATACCGGCGGCAGGTCGGGTGGCTGAAAACGGCGGTGCACGCACTACTGATCGCGGGAGCGACGCTCTTTGCCGTTCTGCTCGAGTTCGTGCCGGTGGCAGTGGCGGTGGCGGCAGCGGTCGTACCGATGCTCGTGATCGCGGCGGTGAACCAGATCTGGCCGGCCGTGGCGTATCGGTACGCCGCCTGGCGACTGGGCGCGCGCGCGCTGGAGATACGGCGCGGCGTGCTATGGCGCAGCGTCATCGTCGTGCCGCGCTCGCGTATCCAGCACAGCGATGTGTCGCAGGGCCCGCTCGAGCGTATGCACGGACTCGGCACACTGAGCGTCTTCACGGCAGGAACGAAACACGCACTGGTGCGGTTGCACGGGCTCGATCACGATCGTGCAATGGCAATACGCGAGCACCTGCTGCGGGCCGATGAAGACGACGTCATCTGAGCGACGGCTGCATCCCGTCAGCATCCTCCTCCACATGGGGCAGCTGCTGCCGCGCATGCTCCTCCCGTTCGTCGTACTGCTGTTCACCGCGCCACAACAGCGGAAGGCGCTGGTCGTCCTGCTCATCGCGGCGGCGGTCGCCGCTGTCGTGGCACTGATCGCCGTCGCCCGACACCTCCGCTACACGTACCGCTACGATGAGCGCGACCTGGTAATCCGCTCGGGCGTGCTGGTCCGCAACGAGCGCAGCATACCCTACGTTCGCATCCAGAACCTGGACGCGTCACAGAACGTGGTGCAGCGGCTGCTGGGCGTAACAGAGGTTTTCGTGCAGACCGGCAGTGGCGTCGAGCCGGAGGCGTCGCTGCGCGTGCTTCCGCTCGCCGCGCTCGAGGAGATGCGCACGCGCGTGATGGAGGCAGGCGGTGCCCGCGCGGCGGCCGCCGATGCGCACGCCACCCCCGGGGTGTCGTCCGACGCAGAACAACCCGCGCCCGGCGCAGTCTCAGACGCAGCACGGGCGACGCCCGGCGCGGCCGGCGTACACGATGCACACACGCGACAGACGCTGCTGGCATTGTCACCACGCGACCTCATCCTCGCCGGCTTCATCGAGAACCGCGGGATGGTCCTCATCCTGGGCGCGCTCGCGCTGCTCGAGCAGGCCGGCGCCACGAATCGCGTCGTCGAACGACTGATCGACACGGAGGACGGCTCGCTCCGTACCGTGGCCGCGCGCTGGCTGGGTGATGGCGGAGTGCCGGTAATGCAGGGTGCGGTATACCTGGCCGCGGCACTGCTCGTGGCGCTGCTACTGATCCGCCTGCTCTCGACCGTATGGGCGCTGGTGCGGCTTCACGAGTTCAGACTGGAGCGCATGGGCGACGACCTGAACACGGCCTACGGCCTGCTCACACGCGTCACCGCGACGATACCGCTGCGTCGCGTGCAGACGATCATCGTCCGCGATCGCATGCTGCACCGCCTGCTCGGCAGACGCCAGGTAGCGATCGAGACGGCCGGCGGCATGACGGACATACCCGGAGCACCGCAACGCGAACCGATCGCGCCCATCATCCCGGAGGATCAGGTGCCCGCTCTGCTGCGTGTGCTCCAGCCGGGACTGGATCTCGACTCCGTCGAATGGCAGCCGGTACATCCGCGGGCGTTCGGCCGCATGGTGCGGGGCTCACTGTTCTGGCCCGTCGCATTGTCCGCGGTCGCGTTCATTTTCGTGCAGGAGTGGGCGATCGCCCTGTTCGGGCTGTTGCTGGTGAACACGCTCGTCCGCGCACGACTCCGCGTGAAGAACCTCGCCTGGTCATTGACGAGCGACTCCATCATCGTCCGCGATGGTTCATTCACGCGCACGATCAGGATCGCACGATACAACCGTGTCCAGGTGACGGCCCAGGGCCGGAGTCCGCTGGACATGCGGGCGGGCATGGCGCGCGTGCGGGCAGACACCGCCGGCGCACACGGCGGCGTGGTCATCCCGTTCCTGCCGGAGGCCAGGGCGGCCGTCGTACAGGAGGAGCTTGTGGCGCGCACCGCAGAGACCGCATTCACCTGGTGACGACCGCGACCTGATTCGAAGTCGAATCCTGATACTGTCCATTCACTCCCACTTGGCGCGAGGTGCCTGGCATGTGGTTTCTGCAGACGCTGGACATCGAAGGTCTTGCTCCACGCTTCGACGAGCGGCTCTTCACGATTGGCGGGACGGACGTCACGATCGCATCGATCGTAGCGGCGCTCCTCGTCATCGTCGTCACGCTGACAATCTCGGGTATTCTGCAGCGGGTGCTGTCCCGCGCTTACCAGCGGCGCGGTATCGAGCAGGGAGTGCAGTACGCGATGAACCGGCTGCTGCACTACACTGTGCTGGCGGTCGGGATCTTCGTTGCGCTCGACAACCTCGGCTTCTCGATCACTGCGCTGGCAGGTCTCGGTGCGATCCTCGCCGTGGGCATCGGCTTCGGTCTCCAGAACATCGCACAGAACTTCGTGAGCGGCATCATCCTGCTGATCGAGCGGCCGGTGAAGCAGGGCGACTTCGTGGAGGTCGGGGAGACACGCGGCACGGTCCGCTCCATCTACAGCCGCGCGACTGTCATCACGACGATCGACAATGTCGACATCCTCGTGCCGAACGGCCAGTTCATCACGGAACCGGTCGTGAACCAGACGTACGCCGACCGCTTCGTACGGGTGCGCGTGAACGTCGGCGTGGCGTACGGCTCCAACACGGAACAGGTGCGACGCACGCTAATGGCAGTGGCCGCCGAACAGCTGGAGGTGGTGCGGCCCGAGGAGACGACGGTGCTGTTCAATGACTTCGGAGAATCGTCGCTCGACTTCGTGCTCATCTTCTGGATCAGTGAAGCGCGCGATCAGAACCGCGTCGCGAGCGACGTCCGCTTTGCGATCGACGCCGCGTTCCGCAGGGAGGGCATCGAGATCCCGTTCCCACAGCGCGACCTGCACCTGAAGTCGGGGCTGCAGGCGCTGGCGTAGCGTCGGCGCCCGGCGAACGGGTCGCTTGCAGCATCGGCCGGCGTGCGGCATCTTGGGAATGGTTGCCTGCCAGCCATCCCCCAGCCGCGGAACACCATGCAGCGCATCAGGTCTCTCATCATCGAGATGCACCGCCGCTCCCTGTGGCAGGTCCTCGGTGTCTATCTGTTCGGTTCATGGGCGATCTACGAGATCATCGCTGAAGTAACCACGCGAATGGGGCTGCCCGACTGGGTGCCGGGCTTCGCCATCGTGCTTTTCCTGATTGGACTGCCGATCGTGATCGCAACGGCGATCGTGCAGGAGGGGCTGCCCGGGCAGTCGGTGTTCGACCGACCGGAGGAGGTCGGACCGGCCGACCCGACGCTGGTGCCCGGTCTCGACCCGCAGCCGGCAGAACGCAGAGCGGGCGGGACTGCACTGCTCACGCCCGCGCGGCCGCACGCGTTCCTCACCTGGCAGCGGTCGGTACTCGCGGGCCTGGTCGCGTTTCTGATGCTCGGCCTCACGGCGGGCGGCTACATCGGGCTCCGCAATGCCGGCGTGCCGGGCTTTGCGTCGCTCATCACGTCGGGAGCGATGGATGCGCGCGACCGCATCATCATCGCACAGCTGGAGCATGCGTCCGGCGATACCGTGACCGCTGCTGCCGTCACCGAAGCGCTCCGCGTAGACCTCGCCCAGTCGCCTGTGGTCACCGTGCTCGAGTCACGGTTCCTCGGCGATGCGCTCCAGCGCATGGGGCGCCCGCGCGACGCGCGGCTGACCGGCGCACTCGCGCGCGAGGTGGCCATACGGGAGGGCGCGAAGGCGGTACTGGAAGGCGAGATCACGCCCGCCGGCTCGGGCTCGATCATCACCGCTCGACTGCTCCACGCCGGGACCGGTGAGCTGCTGATATCCCATCGCGAAACGGCGGATGGTGAAGCGGATGTGATCCCCGCGATCGACCGCATGTCACGGAAGCTGCGCGAGCGGATCGGCGAATCACTGCGCACCGTGCGTGCGGACGCGCCGCTCGAGGCAGTGACCACCGCGTCACTGCGCGCGCTCGAGCTCTACACGCAGGGGACACATGCGCTGGATATGGAGCGGGATTACGATCGCGGCATCCGCCTGTTGCAGGAGGCTGTTGCGGAGGACAGCACGTTCGCGATGGCGTGGCGCAAGCTGGCGGTCGGTTACAACAATGCGCGCGCGGGACGGGACCGACTCGCACATGCTACGCGCATGGCGTACGAGCATCGCGACCGGCTCACGGAACGCGAGCGCTATCACACCATCGCCCTGTACCACCTGAACGTCGGACCCGACAATACCGCGGCGATCAACGCCTACCGTACGCTGCTCGACACGTACCCTGACGATCACACCGCGCTGAACAACATCGCGCTCGCGTACGGCCGCATCCGCGACCAGGATCGCGCTGCCGAATACTATCACCGCGCGATCGCCGTCGATTCCTTCGTGCCGAGCTCGTGGACGAACCTCGCGCTCACGGAATACTACCGCGGCAATACCGCGGAGGCGCGCTCGCTCCTCGACGCCGCGTCAGAGCGGTTCCCCGACCAGCGCGACAATCGCGCGTTCGCTGCCGGACTGGCGCAGGCGGAGGGTAACTACGAAGAAGCGGAGCGCATCCTGCGCCAGCTCGTCGACGACAGCCGCGATTCGGACGTGTGGCGGGCGCGGTCCACGTTCACGCTCGCCGGACTGACGCAGATGCTGGGTCGCCTGGGCGAGGCGCGCCGGCTGTACGAGGAGAGCCTGGCGGCCAACCGCGCCCGCGGCATCTCCCAGGCCGGCCTGTGGCACGAGGGCACGCTCGCGGGGCTCGACGCGTGGGTGCTGCAGAAGCCCGAAGCCGCGCTCCGCCGGCTCGACGGCATCCTCGCGAGCGACCTGTGGCGCGAGACGCCGCCCGCCACGCGCGGCTACCTGGAAGTGGCCCAGGGATATGCCGCGACTGGCCAACCTGCCAAGGCGCGGCGGCTGATCGCGGAGTGGCAGGATCTGCCGGAATCCGACCGAGGCGACGGCAACTGGATATTGCCGACCGCCCTGGGCTGGATCGCAATGGCGGAGAACCGACCGGCCGATGCGGTCCAGCGGTTCCGCGAGGCGGCGGACTACGGCTCGTGCGATTTCTGCGGGCTGGCGACGCTCGCATCGGCGTTCCGCGTCGCCGAGATGCCGGACTCAGCCATCCTCTACTACCGTCGTTACATCGATGCGACCGCAATGGACCGCATCACTGACGACGCGTGGGAGCTCGCGCCCGCGTATGAGAGCCTCGCCGAGCTGTATGAGGCGGCCGGCGACCTCGAGGCGGCGCGCAACTACGCGGGGCTGTTCATCGCGCTCTGGAAAGACGCCGATCCTGAGCTGCAGCCACGCGTGCGACGGAAGCGTGATCTGCTGGAGCGGCTCGTCGAGCGGTGAGCGGTTTGCCGTTGTAGCGTGGCGTTGATAAGTCAATCGTGCCCCAGGCCGCCCTGCTGAGGGCCTCGGGGTAAACGCGACGGCGCCGTGCGACGGCAACCAGGCCCCAGCCGCCGTGCCGACGGCCGCGGGGCTAATCTGACGTCCGCCGCCCCCCACGCGCCGCCTCTCTGCCGCGGTACTCTGTCCCCCGGCAGTAGCGCGACACCCCGTCCCCAATGCAGAGGATCGGCGGTGATCGTCCGTCGCGAGCTCCGCAGGAGCGGCGCGCCAGTGACGCGACGAGGACTTGTCCGAGCGCCGGGTGAACACCGCCGATCCGACCAGGCACGCAGCGCGGAGACTGTCCCAGCGGAGCGCGCGCCCCCCCGTCCCCTGCCCCACCAGACAAGGGAGGCGGTATCCGCCCTCCGCGAGTTCCGCAGGCGCGCAGCGCCGAGGACTGTCTGAGCGGAGGGTGGATACCGCCGACCATCTTTACCAGGCGATGCCGTAGTCCTCGCCGAAGTTGCTGGCCGCACCCCACATCGTGCCGTGCTCGCGGTCGAACCAGATCGCAGTGATCGGCCCGGACGTGCGCTGGGAGAAGCGCAGTGAATAGCCCATGCGCTCCAGTGCGGCGCGCACTTCGGGTCCGGCGGCCGCGGGCACGAGCATGCGGCCCGGCTGCGCGCTGTGGTCGTCGAACGAGTTGCGCATCTGGAACGAGTTGATGTTCGGCGCTTCGGCCGCCTGCTGCGGCGTCATGTCGAACTCGACGACGTTCAGGAAGTACTGGAGCAGGTTCTGATCCTGCGAGTCGCCTCCCTGCACCGAGAACGCCATCATCGGCAGGCCGTCGCGCAGCGCGAGTGTCGGCGTAAGTGTGACACGCGGACGCTTCCCCGGCTCCATCACGTTGAACGGGTTCTCCGCGGGGTCGAGCACGAACTGCTGTGCGCGCTGGCTCAAGCCGACGCCCGTGCGTCCGGCAATCACAGCGGGGATCCAGCCGCCGCTGGGCGTGATCGAAACGACCCAGCCTGATGAGTCGGCCGCCTGGATCGACGTCGTGCCCGCGTAGAACGCGTCCTCCCAGCTTCTGTCGCTGGCGGCCGCGATGCGCACCGGCTTCGGCGGTGGCGGCCACTTGTCCAGCAGCTCCCTGAACGGGTTCGTTCCGCCCTGGAACGGATAGGGGTCACCGGGCTTGATGGTGGTGTCGTTGCGCTCCGGATCGATCAGCTTCGCTCGCTCGCGCGCGTACTCCTTCGACAGCAGGCCGCGCATCGGCTCCTCCGGCGGGAATGCTGGGTCGCCGTAATAGAAGTCGCGGTCGGCGTACGCCAGATTCATGATCTGGTAGATCGTGTGCATGTACTCGGGCGTGTTGTAGCCGAGCGACTTGAGATCGAGCGTTTCGGCTATGTTCAGCGCCTGCAGCATCACAGGCCCCTGCTGCCACTGCTGGAGCTTGTAGACGTCGATGCCCTTGTAATTGACGGAGAGCGGCTCCTCGATCTTCACTTCCCAGGTGGCGAGATCTTCCATTGTGAAGAGGCCGCCCTGCTCGCGCGTGCTGCGGACCAGCTCCTCCGCGATGTCGCCGCGGTAGAAGCGGTCGTACGCGGCCTGTATCGCATCCTTGCGCGACTTGCCCGCACGCAGTGCGTTCTGCTCCGCCTCGACGAGCTTGCGAAGTGTTGCGGCGAGGTCCGCCTGCCGGAACATCTCCCCCGGCTCCGGCGCCTCGCGTTCCTGTCCGAGGTGCGGCAGAAATACGGTGGTAGAGTACGGCCAGTTCTTGATCTGGTCCTTGTTGTTCTCCATCGAGTTGGCCGTCTGCGCCTCGATGGGATAGCCGTCCGCGAGGCGGATCGCGGGCGCGAGCACCTGCGCGAGCGACATGGTGCCGTACTCCGCGAGCATGACCATCAGGCCGCCGGGCGTGCCCGGCGTGATGGCAGCGAGCGGGCCGTACTCCGGTGGATAGTTGTAGCCCTGCGACCGATAGTACTCGACGGTCGCGCCTGTCGGTGCGACGCCGAGCGCATTGATGCCGATCACCTGCCTGGTGTCCGGATTGTAGATCAGCGCCTGTGTCTCGCCGCCCCACGACAGGACGTCCCACATGGTGGCGGTAGCAGCGAGCATGGCGGCCGCTGCGTCGACGGCGTTGCCGCCCTGCTGAAAGATCATGGCGCCGGCCGCCGCCCCGAGCGGCTTGCCGGTCACTGCCACCCACTCCGACCCGTGGAGCGGGGGGCGCTGCGTCTGCCGCGGCGGCGGCACGTCATGGCGCGGCGTCACCTGCGCGTGGAGCTGCGACGTTGCGACGGGCGCCAGCTGCACTGCGGGCAGCGCCGCGCTGACGACGGCAATTGCCAGAATGTTGAATCGCATGAACAACCTGCCGGACAGAGGATGGCGAGCGTACGAGGGAAGCGCCCGGCAAGTATGAGCGGCCACCGCTGGAGCTGTCAACCGGATCGGACGGAGGTCCCCGCACGCCGGCCGTGCAGAGGCGCAGGGTCCCAATGGTCACAGCCTCCTTGAGTCGGCAGTGCCGCAGCGTGACATTGGGTGTGGGACTTAACCCGGAGGCATCGTGTCCTTCAGATCACGTATCGTCATCGCGGCCCTTTTCGCAGGCACCTGTCTGCTGTCTGGTAACACCACCGCACGCGGTCAGGACACGCTGAGCGTCGCAGCACGGCTCGTCATGCGCCAGCCGGCCGGTGTCATGCTGCGCCTGAACGCCGCGAACGAACAGGTGACCGGCGTGCTGGAGCGGGTCGACGCGGGACGTGTGCACCTGACGGATCCGCCTCGTGTGCTGACGCTCAGCTCGATCACCGACGCGTGGCTTCAGCGACGCTCGACCCGTGGCGGTGGGAAGGCCGGCGCGATCATCGGTGCAGGCGCCGGCGCCGTCGTGTTCGGTCTGGGAGCGGCCGTAGCCAGCGGCCTCTGCGAGTACGACTGTCCGGACTGGGGCGCGGGCGAGATCCTGGTGGCGAGTGCGATCGGCGCTGCGGCGGGTGCAGCGTCGGGGTACCTGCTCGGCGCGCTGCTCGGCTCCTCCGTAACGCGGTGGGAGCCACTCACGGAATCGTCCGCGCCGGCGACGATCGTGTCGCGCGACCCGCGCCGGCGCCCGGGACTGAGCGCGTTCAGCGTGACACCGGTGCTCGCGCGTGCTGCCGACGGCGACGAGGGCGTCGGCGCCGGAGTCGGCATATCCTACCTCAGTCAGCTGTCCGGCCACATCGCGCTGGGGCTGGAGGCGGCGAGCTACAACGTCGCACGGCCGGACCTGGAGTACTTCTGCGGGGACCCCGACAACCTCTGCACGGTCGACTCGCCGACGCGCAACTGGAACATCGGCGGTCTTGCGCGCGTCGGCACAGGGGCGCACCGCTCCGTGGAGCCGTTTGCGTTGCTCGGCCTGGGTGTCACCGATTTCGGCGAAGCGACGCTGGGCGGCTATTCCGCGGGCGGCGGGGTGCGGCTCCGGCCGGGCACCGGCCGCATCGGTATCTCGGCGGAAGCACGCTGGCACTCGAACTTCACGAACAGCGGCGATGACACGCAGCTCGGGTTCTACACGTTCGGTCTGGGGCTGAGCCTGCTGCGGTAGGAAGGCGGATATCGGCGCGAATGCGACCGCGCCCGGCTGACGCTGCGCGGAATGCCCAGGTGTCCTCAGCCGAAGATGCCGCCGATGATCTCCACGATCGTCTCGAACAGCGATGACGCGACCTCGCCGGCCGCGCCCGCCACCTCGCCAATCACTTCCACCGAGCCCGATGCCGCGAGCGCGTCGGCCGCCGCACCCGCAGCATGCCCTGCTGCGTGGATGCCGTAGTACATCACGAACGGGTCGTAGAGCAGTACGTCGAGCAGCATCACATCGCCTGCCGCAGCCACGGTGCGTGAGCCGCGGCGCTTCATGAGCGCGTCTACCTCCATCTTCCAGATCGATGTCAGCTCATCGTGATCGAACCAGACACCCTTGCAGTGCGTGCAGTAATCCAGGCGCATGCCATTCTGCTCGGCGATCCGCATCTCCCGGTCGCACGTTGGACAGTCGAGCTCGATCGTCCAGCCGCACGCATGACACTCGGTGAAGTTGCGCGGCACGTGCGTGCGACAGGAATGACACTGCATCGCATGCACGCCCTCGCGCTGGGCGATCTGGCGCCAGAGGGCCGTCGCGTCGATCCCCCGCAGCCGCTGCACCTCGCCGGCCTCGAACCACACGCCGCCGCAGCGTGCGCAATGGTCGAGCGTCAGATTCTCGAGCGTGACCTTCTCCATCTTCACGCCGAGGCACACGGGGCACGGGTAGCGCGTCTCCATCCGTATCATTCCAGGAGACCCCGCGCCTGCGATTTGTCGCCGAGATTCTCGATGTCGTGAAACACATATACAACAACGCCAGAGTCCGTCACCTCGAAATCGGCGAGGCCGCGGACGGCGAGCGCGTCGAGAGCGTTCTTCGCCTCTTCGGGCGGCACGGCCAGCTCGGTCACAGCCTCGACGATCGTGAGGCGGCCTGCGCGCGCGCCGGCGAGACGGAGCAGCTCCGCCTCGAGCGTCTGCTGTCGCAGCTCGTCCCTGCGTGCGCCGACTGCGCCGCGGCCGCGCACGCGCCCGGTGACGAGAGCGACACCACCGGCGGCGGGGAGCAGTACCGTGACGATCAGTGCGAACAGCGCAGCGCCGCCATCGACATCGGCGCGCATGTACCCGATGAACATGAACAGCGCGAGCGCGATCAGCACCCAGCCGGCGATCTGTCGCATCAGTCAGACTCCTCCGTTCATCGATCGCCGCCCGGCCATCCTGCGGGCCGCGGGAATGCTGGCACAGTGATCGTGCGGGTGCCCTGCGCCTCGAGCATGCGCATCGCCTCCTGTACTCCGCGTTCCAGCTGCGGATCCATCCCCTGTGCGACGCTGCGCGCATCCATGCGCACCTCGATGTCGGGCGGCACACCCTCGTTCTCCGCGATCCAGCCGACGCCCGGCTCGAAGACCGCGTTGCACGGCGACGTGATGCTGCCGCCATCGACCATCGGGTAATGCGAGCAGGAACGCACGAGTCCGCCCCACGTGCGCGTGCCGATGAGCGGGCCGATCTGCTGATGGCGGAATACCCAGGGGAAGTAGTCGCCGCCGGACCCGGCGAGCTCGTTGATGAGCAGCACCTTCGGGCCGAGCACGCCGGCGGGCAGCTGGAACGGGCGGCCGCCGGGCGCCTCGTTCGTGATCGCCGCGCGCGGCTGCCGGATCATGAGATCGACCATGTAGTCGTCGAGGAGACCGCCACCATTGTACCGCTCGTCAATGACTGCTCCCTCCCTGTCCTGCTGCGCGAAGTAGTAGCGGTTGAATGACACGACGCCCGCACCACCCGTGTTCGGCACCCACACATAGGCCAGGCGGCCGCCGGACAGCTCGTCGACGCGGCGGCGATTGTCTTCCACCCACGCACGCTGCCGCAGCGTGCTCTCGTTCCGGACCGGCGCGACCGTGACGGTGCGTGCGCCGCTCATCGCCGGACGATTGTTCAGGTGCAGCACCGTCTGCCGGCCGGCCGTGCCATCCAGCAGGCGATACGGATCGTCGGCCGCGGTCAGCTCGACTCCGTCGATCGCGAGGATGTACTGGCCCTCGTCGACCTGGAGGCCCGGCGCTGCGAGCGGTGCGGTCAGGCCCGGGTTCCAGCTTTCGGCCGTGTAGATGCGCGTGATGCGCCAACGTCCGTCGTTGGCCTCCAGGTCGGCACCGAGCAGACCGACGCGCGACGTCTCCGTCTCCGGCATGTCGCCGCCACGCACGAAGCTGTGTCCGACGGACAACTCGCCGTTGACCATGTCGAGGACATAGTTCAGATCATCGCGATGCCGCACGTGCGCGACCAGCGGCTCATAGCGACGCCGCACGGCATCCCAGTCCGCGCCGTGCGTGTCCGGGTCGTAGAAGAAGTCCTTCTGGTAGCGCCACGCCTCATCGAAGATCTGCTGCCACTCGACGGCCGGATCGATGTGCGCGGAGAGTGCGACCGTCAGGCGACCGTTGTTGCCGTCGGCGCTCGCGCGCGTTGCATCCACCACCTGCCAGTTGCCGCCGCTCTGATAGAGCAGCTTCCTGCCATCATGCGACGCGGACGGGCGAGACACGCCGCGCGCGAAGACTTCCGTCTCCCGGTCCGCGAGCGTGAACTTGTGCAGGACCGCGCCCGGCGTGTTCGGCACGCTCTCACCGATGAACACGCTGCCGCGCGGGCCCGCGAGCAGGGTCGAATAGCTGCGCACCGGCATCGGCAGCGAGATAATGCGGCTGCCAATGCCGTCGAAGTCGATCCGAACGGGTGTGCTCGTCGTGTCGGGCCGTTCCGGTGTCGCGCCTGCGGGCTCCTCATCGCTTTCGAGCGAGAACGGCGTCGGGTCCTCGGCGCGCAGCACCATCACGTACGGCGCGTAAGTCGGCTGCGCCTGCATGCTGCTCGTGTTCGCCCAGCCGGATGCCAGTGCCAGGTCGGTGCTGGCGAGGAAGTAGAGATGACGGCCGTCGCGGTCCCATGCGGGCGTGCGCGCATCCGCGAGTGCGTCCGTGATCGCACGCGCCTCGCGCGTGTCCGCGTTCCACACGACGATCCGCCGCAGGTTGTTCGGGAAGCTCTTCGAGTACGCCAGCCACTTCGAGTCCCCGGACCACACGAGCCCCATGCCGCTGCGCGAGTTCGTGTTGCCATCGACATCCGCCGTGCCGACATCGCCCGCTGCGACGTTCACGATCCGGATGCGGGCACGGTCATCGACGAAGGCGATCATCGTGCCGTCCGGCGACCACTCCGTATTCCACACGTACTTCGACTCACCGATCGAAATGGTGCGCGGCGTGCCGAGCCCGTCCTGCGTCCCGATCTTCAGCACGTAGCCGCTGCCGTCGTCGGAGAACCACGCGACCCGGGCGCCATCGGGTGACCAGACCGGTGCGCGATCGGCAGCGCCGGCGGAGCGCGTCAGATTGCGTGTGTCACCCTTGTCGACCGGCACCGTGAAGATCTCACCGCGTGCCTCCATCAGCGCACGCTTCCCCGTGGGCGACAGCGCGGCCGTCGAGATCGAGCGTCCGGCGTCCACCCACTGCGGCATGGCCCACGGGAAGTCGCCCCTGACGGCGATGTCGATGCGGCGCGGCTCGCCCGCGGTGACATCGAGTGTGTGGATGTAGCCGTCCTGCTCGAAGACGAGCGTGCTGCCGCGTCCGGCCAGCGTCTTCACGTCTGCGTTCGTGAAATTCGTGACCTGCCGGAGCGCACGCGACGCGACGTCGTATGCCCAGATGTTCATCGCGCGGTTGCGGTCGGACAGGAAGTAGATCGTCCCGTCGAGCCACACGGGGGCGATGTCGGTCGTCCGGTTCTCGTTCGGCAGCAGCACCTCGCCCAGATCCTCCAGGTCGAGGATCGTGAGCGCCGTGTTCTGGCCACCCCGGTAATTGCGCCACTCCACGTCCCAGCGGTCTACACGGTCCACGACCATGCGTCGGCCATCGGCGGAGTAAGACCCCCGTGCGCCCCACGGCGCCGGCACCATTGTCGACGGACCGCCATCGCGCGACACGGTCCACAGGCGCTCGTGCGATGTCGGGGCGCTCTCGCGTGAGGATGCGTACAGGATGCGAGTGCCATCGGGAGTCCACCCGCGCACCCACGAGGGCGCCGGGTACCATGTCAGACGCGTCGGCGCGCCGCCCGCGGCCGACATGACGTACACCGACGCGGTACCATCGCGTGTTGACGTGAACGCGAGCCAGCGGCCGTCGGGCGAAAAGTGCGGGTCGCTCTCGACGGCCGGCGTGGCCGTAAGGCGGCGGGCACCGCCACCATCGACGCCGGTGAGCCACAGGTCGCCCGCGTACGCGAACGCGATCGCGTCCGTGCCGAGCGACGGCTGCCGCAGCAGCCGCGTGCCCTGCGCGGACGCCGGCGACGCCGACGCGGCGATCGCCATGAGCACGCCCGCAAACACGCAGGTGAAGACACTGAGCGCCGCCGCAACCGCCCTGGCATAACCGGCCGAAGCCGCGGAAGCGGCGGAACCGGCGTAGGCGGAACCGGAGGGACGGACGGCATGGGCAGGACGGGCGGGCATCGACACCTCGCTGGTCGGTGGATCGGGGCGGCTACCAGGGTAGACAGGATACTGCATCCGCCCGGGACAGGCTACGACTCGATCCGCGCCTCGGCGTCCTCCCGCCCGCCAGCCTCATTCGCATGCGTAAATTGCGCGGGCGCCGCTGGCGACGCGGGTGACATGTATTTCCTTCCCGACCGCTCGATATGGGACAGACCGGCCAGCAGCCCTGCGAAGGCGTTCTGCGATATGCCCTTCAACAGTACTCCGTCTAGGTCCCGCTCGAATCCGCACACTCCTGCTCTGATCGTCGCACCAAGAGGCGTGAGCGTTGCGCGCAGCACGCGCGCGTCGAAGAAGAAGCCCTTCGTCAGGGTCAGGTACCCGTACCCCTCCATGCGCCGGGGCGCGCGTCACCGTCGACGTCGTCACACCGATCCCATGAGCCAACTCCGACGCGCACGCGCGACCGTCATCGGGAATGACCTCCAGCAACCAGGCCTCCAGCGGGGACACCCCGTCTCCATCAGCATTTCCCGCGCGGTCTTCAGCGCAATCGCATGCGCGCGCATCAACATCGCGAAAACCGTCAGATCGTCTCTAGCCACGGCATTACGATGCAGCCGCATCCGGGGCACAGCCATGGCGCGGCGGGTCGACCTCGAGCATGGACGGAGGGTGATGGCCGGGCCGCCGCCCGAACTCGCGGTGGGCCACTGCCGCAGTCGGCTGGCCATTGCGCGGCAAGAAAGGAGCGTGTCGACTGATGCATCCGGCGGCGCGAATCGTAGCGCGGGAAAAAGAAGGCTGAAACGCCCTTCTGGCGACCGGGCCAGATTTGCCGCGCTACGAAATCATTGAACGGAGGGGAACTGCACAGCCTCTAAACTTGCCCCGCAACAAGACGCCGACACCTCGCTGGTGGTCGAGCGTGAGACTGGCGGGTGAGCCGCGGGCCGACCGCGGCGGCCTCGACGCGGCGTGAGACTAGCGGGCGAGCAGCGGGCCGACCGCGGCGGCCTCGACGGGCCGGGAGAAGAGGAAGCCCTGGAATGACGCGGGGCCGAGATGCTCGAGGTGCTGCAGCTGGGCCGTCGTCTCGACGCCCTCGGCGACCGTGGAGATGCCCAGTCGTGCGGCGAGCGTGATGATGGTCTGGACCAGCTCGGAGCGGTCGGTGCTGGAGCCGAGCAGGCTGATGAAGGAGCGGTCGATCTTGAGGCCGTCGATCGGCAGTGAGTGGAGATAGGCGAGGGACGAATAGCCGGTGCCGAAGTCGTCAATGCAGATGCGCACACCGGCGGCACGGAGCTGCGCCAGCCCGCGCGCGGCGGCGTCGGCGTTCGGCACGAGGGAGCTCTCGGTGATCTCGAGCGACAGCAGCGAGCCCGGCATTCCCGTTTCGTCGAGAATATCCAGCACCTCCTCGGCGAGATCCGGCAGTGCGATCTGGCGGCTGGACAGGTTGACCGCAATGTAGGGACAGGTGCCCGGCGCGCTCGACTCGAGGAGTGCGCGACCCTGGCGACAGGCCTCGCGCAGGACCCACCAGCCGATGCTGACGATCATGCCGGTCTCTTCGGCGATCGGAATGAACTCATGGGGCAGGAGCAGCCCGCGGCGCGGGTGGCGCCAGCGGATGAGCGCCTCGAGTCCAATGATCGACTGGTCGGGCAGCGACACGATCGGCTGATAGAACAGCGTGAGCTCATCGCGCGCGACGGCCGTGCGCAGATCCGTCTCCAGCTCGAGCAGGTTGATCGCGCTGACGTGCATGCTCGGCGCGAAGACCTCCATGCGTGCGGGCCCCGTCTTCTTCGCCGAGTACATCGCCATGTCCGCATTGCGAAGGAGGTCGTCCGGCTGCTGTTCCGGATCGTCCGGGAAGGCGATGCCGATGCTGGCGGACGTGAACATCGTCTGGCCCTGCAACTGAAACGAGTCGGCGAGCCGCTGCTGCACGCGTTGCGCGGCGTGCACGGCGTCGTCGTCCGTCTCCACCTCGAGCAGGATCGCGAACTCGTCGCCGCCCAGACGCGCGACGGTCTCGTGTGCACGCACGGAGGAGGCGAGAGCACCCGCAACGCGCATGAGGAGCGCATCGCCCACGGCGTGGCCCAGGCTGTCGTTCACGACCTTGAAGCGGTCCAGGTCCATGAACAGGACCGCACATCGATGCTGTGGCTCGCGCCGCCAGCGCGCCAGGGCCGTCCCCAGACGATCGACAAACAGCACCCGGTTCGGCAGGCCGGTCAGCGGATCGTGCAGCGCGTTGTAGCGCAACCGCTCCTCCGCGCGCTTGCGATCGGTGATGTCGTGGATAATCCCCTGAAATCCGCGCACCTCGACATCGTCATCGACACGGCGAGCAACGGACAGCAGACACCAGAGCTGAACACCATCGCTGCGGCGCAGCCTGACTTCCACCTCGCGCGCATAGCCGCGCACCTGCAGCTCCGTCTGCACCAGCTCCCAGTCGAATGGATCGGCGAACAGGAACTCCAGCTGGCGACCGTACAGCTCATCGATGCCGTAGCCGAACAGCTCTACGAGCGCCGCGTTGCCCTCCACGATCTTCCCGCTGCTGTCCGTGATATACAGCGCGTCGCGCGACTGCTCGAACAACGCACGATAGCGTCGCTCGCTCACGCGCAGCGCATCCACCGCAGCGCGCCGCCGCTCCTCTGCCTGATAGCGCTCCAGCGCATGCCGGATCGAGCGCACGAGCAGCGTGTCATAGACCTGGTCCGTCAGCACATAGTCGTGCGCCCCGCCCTTCACCGCCTTGAGTGCAATGTGCTCCTGCTCCGATGGCGCGGTCACGATCACCGGCGTCGCAGGTGCCACTGCCTGGACCAGCGCCAGCGCGGCGAGCCCGCCCGGCTTCCAGCCGAACAGGTTGAGCAGGATGATATCGGGCGTATGGTCGCTGAGGAGGCGCTCGGCGGCGCCGATCGTGCGGGCTGTCTCGACCTGGAACCTGGGCACACGCTGCGCCTGCAGCATCCCGCTGAAGCGCGAAATGCCGTGGGTGTCAGCGTCGACCAGCAGCACCCGGACGGGAGTTGAGCCCATGGTTGCGCAGGTCCGTTTGAGTTATCCAACTACCAATGCCCTCTGCAAGTGCAGGACTCGCACCCGCGTCCACGCCGGCCACGCTCTGGAACTCCTTGTCCCGTCACATGATAGAGGCCCGGGCGGGAACGATGAGGCACGGGTGCACCGACTCGCAATCCGGCCACAATGTGCTGGACCGTCCGAAAATGTTGCCGGGTCACTTCCGAGGTCCCCTGTGCGCTCAACAGCCCAGAGGCGCAGTTTGACGCATAATTCATATATGTACTATATTCCGGTGTAGTCTCATTATGTACTGTGGAGGCCGACATGGCATTGCCCGCAGCATCAGACCGGCCGGTCACTGAACCGCAGATGGCGCAGGCCGGCTTACGGACGTTCTTCCGAATTGCCGGACTGTGGGATCTGAGCGTTGAAGAACAGATCACGCTGCTCGGGTCGCCGGCGCGGTCGACATATTTCAAGTGGAAGCGTGAGGGTGTGGAGTCGCTGCCGCGCGACGTGCTGGAGCGGATCTCGTACGTGCTGGGGATCTACAAGGATCTGCAGCTGCTGCTGCCGGACGAAGAGGCGGCTGACACGTGGGTGCGGCGGCCGAACGATGCGCCGCCGTTTGGCGGACGGAGTGCGCTGGAGCGAATGCTGTCGGGAAACGTCTCCGACCTCTATGAAGTTCGGCGTTACCTGGATGCGGAGCGGGGCGGCTGAGGGATGGAGCTGAAGCCCACAGAGCCGCCGCGGCGCCGGGTCCGGTGGCGGACGTGTTACCGCATCATCCCGAGCCGTTTTCCGCCGATCGACCTGTTCGAGCGGGTGGCGGGTGCGGAGGACCTGGCCGCCGTGCACGAGCTGGAGTCACTGACGAACGACCGGCTGCGTGACCAGCTGGGGCAGATCCACATGGTGCCCGCGGCGGAGCGTGTGGCCGGCCCGGGTGCGGGATACGTGATGGCGGCGTTCACGCACCCCGCGCCGGCCGGCGCGCGCTTCAACGATGGGCGGCTGGGCGCGTACTACGCGGCGCGTGCACTGGAAACGGCGATCGCGGAGAGCAGCTATCATCGTGCGAAGTTCATGCTGGCGACGCGGGAGCGGCCGATGGAGCTCGACATGCGGGTGCTGGAGGCGGAGCTGGACGCGCGCCTGCACGACCTGCGCGGGCGCCGCGACACGCTCCCCGACATCTATGACCCCGAGGACTACGGCGCATCGCAGGGACTGGCGGCCCGGCTGCGCGGGGAGGGCAGTGACGGCATCGCGTACGACAGCGTGCGCCATGACGGCGGTCAGTGCGTGGCGATCTTCCGGCCGCGCCGGATCCGCACATGCCGCGCATCGCTGCATCTGACGTACGTCTGGGATGGTACCCGGATCGCGCAGGTCTATGAGAAGAGGGAGTATCCGGCCGACTGAACGGGTCGCCTACCTGAACTCGTCCATGAGTGAATCGAGCGCGTCGGCTCCAGGGCACAGCGCCTCGTAATCGATCGTCGTCAGCGGCGTATCCGTGGTGCCTTCCATTTCGTGCATGTCGGCCGCATCGGGCTGCATGTAGAGCAGGCCCGTGGGGATCTCGCCGGCCTGCTGACGCTCGCGGACATAGGCGTAGACGGCATCGCGGTCGCCCGGCTCGAAGTCGTCGGCGACCTTGCGCAGGCGGACGGTGCTGCCGTCGTGCATGCGCACGTCGTGGGTGCTGCCGGGTGCGTAGGCGGCGGTGATCTCGGTCCGGATCGGGACGAGGTCCGGGGCGGCCATGCCGTCACCGTTGGAGCCTCCTGGAACGGCGTCGACGAAGTCGGCGGAGACGACTTCCTTCATGTGCGCGCGCGTGAAGCGGTAGCTCTTGGTGGAGCCCTCGTGGTCGTTGAACGTAACGCACGGCGAGATGACGTCGACGAAAGCGAAGCCTCTGTGCGCGAGACCCGCCTTGAGGATGGGCACGAGCTGCTCCTTGTCGCCGGAGAAGCCGCGCGCGACGAACGTGGCGCCGAGCGAGAGCGCCAGGAGCACGGGATCGATGGGCGCGTTGCGATTCACCTGGCCCCGCTTTGCCTTCGTACCGATGTCGGCGGACGCGGAGAACTGTCCCTTCGTGAGGCCGTAGACGCCGTTGTTCTCGAGGACATAGAGCATGCGCACGCCGCGACGCATGGCATGGCAGAACTGGCCGAGCCCGATCGACAGCGAGTCGCCGTCACCGGAGATCCCGATCATGATGAGCTCGCGATTCGCGGCACCGGCGCCCGTAGCGATGGACGGCATGCGTCCGTGCACCGAGTTGAAGCCGTGCGCCTCGCGCAGGAAGTACGTCGGTGTCTTCGACGAACAGCCGATGCCGCTGAGCTTCGCGACCTTGTGCGGCGGGATGCTCAGCTCCCAGAACGCGCGAATGATCGCTGCCGTCACGGAATCATGGCCGCAGCCGGCGCACAGCGTGGACATCGCGCCCTCGTAATCGCGCCGCGTGAGGCCGATCGCATTGCGCTCGAGGCCGGGATGGTGGACGCGGGGCTTCGGGATCGACGTCGTCATGGTGAATGAGACTCCGTGGCTGGAGATCCCGCGCGCCGGGTTGCGGTGACGCCCGGGTTACCCGGTGCCGCAAGGGTGTGCGCCGGGGCTCCCGGTGCGTCCGGGGCGGGGCGCAGGGCGGAGCCGGCTCCACCACTCAGCGCCGCGGCCTCACCGAGCACTCCCCTGACGACGTCCTCCGCGGCCAGCGGTATGCCGCCGTATACGCAGATCGACTTGAGCCGCTCCTTCGTCGCAGCCGTCTCGAGCAACAGCAGACTGCGCAGCTGCCCGTCGCGGTTCTGCTCGATGACGAACACCGTCTCGTGCTCGAGCAGGAACGTCTCGACTTCCGCGCCGAACGGGAAACCACGGATCCGCATGTAGTCGACGCCCAGTCCGCCGCCCGCCATCACGTCGACAGCTTCGCGAACCGCCGCGTCACAGCTGCCGAGCGACACGAGGCCGATGTGCGCCGCGATGTCCGGCGTGCTGCGCCGGATCACGGCCGCGGGTACAGCGGCGCCCGCGCTGTCGATCTTTTGTGCGAGTCGCTCCATGACCTCGACGTAGTCGTCGGCGTCCTCGGTGTACGTGCCGAGCTTCGTGTGGCCGGAGCCGCGCGTGAAATACGCCCCGCGCGGGTGCACACCCGGCAGCGTGCGGGCCGCGATGCCGTCGCCGTCCACGTCCAGGTAGCGAAAGTACTGAGGCAGTTGCTCGAGCTCCGCGGCGGTCAGCACCTTGCCGCGATCGGGGCGGTATGCGTCGTCCCACGTGAAGCGGGGGCAGCGCCAGTCGTTCATCGCGATGTCGAGGTCGCTGAGCACGAACACAGGCGTCTGGAAACGCTCGGCGAGATCGAACGCGGCGACGGCCATGGTGAAGCATTCGCCGGGATCGCCCGGGTAGAGCACGATGTGCTTCGTATCGCCGTGCGACGCGTACGCCGTCAGCATCAGGTCGCCCTGCTGCGTCCGGGTCGGCATGCCCGTGGATGGGCCCGTGCGCTGGATATCGAAGAAGACCGCCGGCACCTCGGCGTAGTAGGCGAGGCCGATGAACTCGGACATGAGCGAGATGCCGGGGCCGCTCGTCGGCGTGAACGATCGTGCACCCGCCCAGCTCGCACCGATCACGATGCCGGCCGCAGCCAGCTCGTCCTCCGCCTGCGCGATATGGTACAGGTTCTCGCCCGTCGCCGGGTCGCGCCGGTATCGCGCGCAGAAGGCGCGGAACGCGTCCATGAGCGATGTCGCGGGCGTGATCGGATACCAGGCGCCCACGGTGGCGCCGGCATAGACGCAGCCGAGGGCAGCGGCCGTATTGCCATCGATCAGCACGTGGTCATCGGTGGCGGGCATGGCCTGCAGCCGGATCGGCAGCGGACACTGGAAATGCGAAGTCGCATAGTCATGACCGAGGCGCACGGCGACGTGGTTCGCATCGAGGAGTTTCTTCTTCTTCGCGAACTGCTCGCCAAGCAGCGTATCGATGACATCGAGCGGGATATCGAAGAGCGCGGCGAGCGCGCCGACGTATGCGATGTTGCCGAGCAGCAGGCGCTCGCGTCCGCCGGAGAACGCGTCAGCGCAGAGCCGTGCGATCGGAACGCCGAGGTAGTTGAGGTCCGCCCGCTGCAACGCTTCCGGCATGGGCCAGGACGAGTCGAACAGCACGTATGCACCGGGGTGCAGCTCGGCGAGGTCGCGGCCGTATGTCGCGTTGTTCATCGCGACGACGAGATCGAACCGCGGCGTGCGTGCGACGTGGCCGCTATGGTTCACCCGGATCTCGTACCAGGTCGGCAGTCCCTGAATGTTCGAGGGGAACACGTTCTTACCCGACACGGGAATCCCCATGCGGAAGATCGCCTGGAGGAGCAGGCCGTTCGCACTGGCGGAGCCTGTGCCGTTGACGGTCGCGATGCGGAAGGCAAAGTCGTTCACCTTCGCTGTGGGGCGCCCGTCATTGTCGAGTGGCACTGCGTTCGCGAGATGCTCAGCAATCATGTGAGAACCGGCAGGGGTGGGTACTTCGCCGCTCCCGCGGGCACGCCTGCGTACGGCATGAGCAGCTCGAACCGCCTCATGTCCCACGCCGCCGTCGGGCAGCGCTCGGCGCAGAGCCCGCAGTGGACGCAGACGTCTTCATCCTTGACCATGACGCGTGCGGTCTGCGGGAGGCTGGCGGAGACGTACAGCGGCTGCTCCGGGTGCGCCGTGACGGCGGTCAGGCGTGTACGCAGGTCCGCTTCCTCGCCCGGATACGTGATCGTGAGGCAGTCCACGGGGCAGATGTCGATACAGGCGTCGCATTCGATGCACAGCTCGGCGGTGAAATGGGTCTGGATGTCGCAGTTCAGGCAGCGCTGCACTTCGGCGGCTGTCTGAGCGGGATCGAACCCCAGTTCCACCTCGACACCGAGGTCGCGGAAGCGCTGCTCGAGATCGACATGCACCATCTTCGCACGCGACGCCGCGCTGTAAGCGTTGCTGTACGACCACTGGTGCAGCCCCATCTTCTCGCTGAGCAGGTTCATGCCCTGCGGCGGGCGTTCCGTGAGCGGTGAGCCGGTGCAATGCAGATGCACGGAGATCGCGGCCTGGTGCCCGTGCTCTACGGCCCAGATGATATTCTCGGGCCCCCACGCGGCGTCGCCACCGAAGAAGACGCCGGCCAGCGTGCTCTGGAACGTCACCTTGTCGACGACGGGCATGTCCCAGTCGCCGAACTCGATGCCGATGTCGCGCTCGATCCACGGGAACGCGTTATCCTGACCGATCGCGAGGATGACGGCGTCGCACGGGATGGTGACGGTCTCGAGCGTGCGGCTCTTCTGCCGGCCGTTGTCGTCATACCACTCGACGCGGTCGAACTCCATGCCGACGAGTTTCCCGTCCTCGATCACGAAGCGGCGCGGCGCGTGGTTCTCGACGATCTCGACCAGCTCCTCCTCCGCATCCTCGAGCTCCCACGGTGACGCCTTGAAGTGCTGGCGGCCGCGGCGCGCCATCACCTTAACGTCCGTGGCGCCGATGCGCTTGACAGTACGGCAGCAGTCCATGGCCGTGTTGCCGACGCCGATGATGAGAACGCGCGGCTCGATCGCCGTGACGTGGCCGAAATGCACGGACTCGAGGAAGTCGATGCCGATCAGGATGCGGTCGCTGTCATGGCGGCCCGGGATGTCCAGGTCCTTGCCGCGGGGCGCACCGCTGCCGACGAAGATCGCATCGTACCCCTCGCGCAGCAGGGACTCCATGCTGTCGACGGGCGTGTTCAGGCGCAGGTCGACGCCCATGTCCACGATGTAGCCGATCTCCTCATCCAGCACGCTGGCCGGCAGGCGGAACGACGGGATGTTCGTGCGCATGAGCCCGCCGGGACGCGGCAGCTTCTCGAAGATCGTGACGTCGTAGCCGATCGGGATGAGATCGTTGGCGAGCGTGAGCGACGCCGGCCCTGCGCCGACACACGCAATACGCTTCCCGTTCTTCACCGGCGGGGCGGTGGGCAGCATTGCCGAGATGTCGTCGCGGTGATCCGCGGCGACGCGCTTCAGGCGGCAGATCGCGACCGGCTTGCCATCGACGCGGGTGCGCCGGCATGCCGGCTCGCAGGGTCGGTCGCATGTGCGCCCGAGAATGCCGGGGAACACGTTCGACTCACGATTGAGCAGGTACGCCTCGGTGAAGCGGCCCTGCGCGATCTCGCGGATGTAGCCGGGCACGTTCGTGTGTGCCGGACACGCCCACTGGCAGTCCACCACACGATGGTAATACGCGGGGTCGGTAACGTCCGTCGGCCGCATGGCGCGGCTCCTGATTGTGGGGGAGGAAGGCCCTGCCACCGCACATCGCTTCATCTGGAGGATAGGCACGAAGCCGTGTGCCGTCCAGTGCCTCCCGGCGTCGGGTTATCGAGATGGGGGAACGGAAACGGCCGCACGCGCACGCGGACGCGCACACGCACGCGGGATTTCGCGCAGCTTCCCCGCCGGCAGACCGCCACAGGGCCAGACCGCCGGCGGCAATATCATCCAGCAAATGACGCCCCCGCCCGCGTGCGAGTGCGCGTGCGCGTGCGGCCGTTTCGGCCGTTCATCGCGGCGGGCGGCTGTCAGCCAGGCCTGCCACGGGCGCGCCATTGCGCCTGGTTACACCGCCCCTCAGGTTGTGAAAATCGCGGGCCCCTGCCCTGCGGCCCCTGAGACATCGACGGAGGATCCCGATGCCGAGCCTTCCGCGGCGCCGTGCCGCGCTGTCAAATCCCATTCGCGGCCTGATGCTGCTCTGCGTCCTGGTGCTGCCGGTGGAGGCGGTCGCGCAGGCGGGCCCGCTCGCGGGGCTCGACGACTACATTACGAGCGCGATGCCGCGGTGGGAGGTGCCCGGGCTGGCGATCGCGGTCATCCGCAACGACTCGGTGATCCTTGCGCGGGGTTATGGCGTACGGGAGCTCGGCAGGCCGGGCGCGGTGGACGAAAACACGCTGTTTGCTATCGCCTCGACGACGAAGGCAATGACGGCCGCGGCGCTCGGGATGCTCGTCGACGAGGACCGCGTGGACTGGGATGATCCCGTCGCGCAGCACCTGCCCGCTTTCCAGCTCTCAGATCCGTTCATCTCCCACGACCTGACGATCCGTGACCTGCTGACGCATCGCAGCGGCATTGCACGGAGCGACAATCTGTGGATTGCGGGTCCGTTCGATCGCGCCGAGGTGCTGCGCCGCGCGCGCTACCTGCCGTCCACGAGCGGGTTCCGGTCGGAGTACGGTTACCATAACGTGATGTACATCGCGGCCGGTGAAGTAGTCGCCGCAGTCTCAGGGATGAGCTGGGACGATTTCATCGAGAGGCGGCTGTTCCAGCCCCTCGGCATGATGCGCAGCACGACGCGTGCGGCCGTGGTCGAGACGCGCGACAACGTTGCCGCCTCGCACACCGATGTGAACGGCAATGTGCAGGCGGTTCCGCGGCGCAACTACGACAACATCGGCGGTGCCGGCGCGACGTTCTCGAGTGTCCGTGACATGGCGCAGTGGATCCGCATGCAGCTGAACAACGGTGTGTACGAGGGCACACGGCTGCTGTCACCGGGCACGATGCGCGAGCTGCACACGCCGCAGGTGGTGATCCGCATGGACACGACGACCGAGCGCATGTTCCCGAACACGAACCTGCGCGCGTATGCTCTCGGCTGGAACGTGCAGGACTATCACGGCCGCAAGCTCGTCCACCATTCCGGATCGCTGAACTGGACGCGCACCCAGATCGGAATGGTGCCGTCGGAAGGCATCGGCGTGATCGTGATCGCGAACTACGGCAGCAGCAACCTGCAGCTCGCACTGATGTATCGCGTGCTGGATGCGCTCATGGGTCTGCCCGCACGCGACTGGAGCGCAGAGTATCTCGAGCTCGCACAACGCAGCCGCGAGCGGTCGGAAGCGGCGCCCGCGGCGGAGCGCATCACCGGGACCGCGCCGTCGCTCACGCTGGCAGACTACGCCGGAACGTACACGAGCGAGCTGTATGGCGATGTCCGTCTCACGGTAGAGGGCGATCGCCTGGTGCTGAGCTATGCACCGGACTACATCGCGGACCTGGAGCACTGGCATCACGATACGTTCCGGGCGAACTGGCGGCGGGAAGGGTTCGGCCGCGCCTTCGTGACGTTCGGTCTGGATCGCCGGGCGCGCGTGGTGCGGATGGAGCTGGACGGGTTCGGTGTCTTCACCCCGGACAACCCGGACGCGGCACCCCCTCTGCCATGAGGCCCATCGGCGCATGGCCGCGTCCCGTATTGCCGCGCCCGGCCGTCCGATACAGGCAGCGGCATGGCCGCCCGCGCCATTCTGCAGAGTGGGTGCCGCGTCCGGTGGGCGCGGTGGACGGTGCGCAAGCCGGTGGCCCCGCCGCGTCCGGCGGCCCGACCGCGGCGCCGGCGCTCCGCCGGTTGCAGCACGGCGCCCGCCTCCTGATTATCCTCGCACCACACTCACAGGGAGAAAACCCATGCACCCCTCGCGCATGACTGCCGTTTCCGTCCCGGTCTTCGCCTTCGCCTGCGCCGTCCTGCTGGCCGCCTGCGCGCAGACGGACGACAACGCGGCCACGGTCGAAGCCGATACGGCGGGCGATGCCGCAGCGACCGCATCGCTGACCAGCATTGCCGATGTCGGGTTCCAGACGCCGGAATCGGTGCTGTACGACGAGCAGGCGGATGTCTACATCGTGTCGAACATCAACGGCGAGCCTCTTGGCGCGGACGGTAACGGCTTCATCAGCCGGGTCCGTCCGACGGGCGCGGTCGAGTCGCTGAAGTGGATCGATGGCGAGGCCGACGGCATCACCCTGAACGCGCCGAAGGGCATGGCGCTGAGCGGCGATACGCTGTTCGTAGCCGACATCGACAGCGTGCGCGCCTTTCATCGCACGACGGGCGAGCCGCTCGGTGCCCGCGGCATCGCCGGTGCCTCATTCCTGAATGACCTGACGACCGGGCCCGACGGAGCGCTGTATGTCACCGACACGGGTATGGATGCGTCGTTCTCTCCGACGGGCACGGACGCCATCCACCGCTTCGATGCCACAGGTTCGCAGTCGTTCGCCGGGGCGCCGGACCTCGCGGCGCCGAACGGCATCGTCGCGGATGATGGGGGCATCATTGTCGTCGGCTTTGGTGGCCCTGTCGTCCAGCGCATCGCGGCTGGCGGCGGCACGCCCGATTCGGTCGCCACGCTGCCCGCCGGACAGCTGGATGGCGTGGTGCGCACGAGCGATGGGACGCTCTTCGTGTCGAGCTGGGAGGGCCAGGCTGTGTATCGTGTATCGCCCGACGGCGCGGTCAGCACCGTCGTCGAGAACGTGGAGGCGCCGGCCGACATCGGCTGGGACACGCGGCGCCAGCGACTGCTGATCCCGCTGTTCAACGGCAACCGCATCGAGGTCCGCGAAATCCGGTAGGCCGACTGGAGCGGGGCGCCGTTCACTCGAGCGACGCTCCCGCCAGGCCGACCGGCTCGGGGCGCCGTTCAATGGAGCGGCGCTCCCGCAGCCCGGCGCCCGGCCGTGCGGCTGAGGACGGCCGACTCCCCGCTGCAGCTCCCGGCAGAAAGGTTGCATGGCACACAGGCACGCAACCATTTCCGCTCGAGGAGGCAACATGCAGGAGCTCCACACGATGCTCGAATCCCATCCTTCCCCGGCGCATTCCGACGGCGACGTCGCGCGTGCCTGTATCGAGGCATGTTACGAGTGCGCAGCGATATGCGCGACGTGTGCCGACGCATGTCTGGCGGAGGAGAATGTGGGCGAGCTGGTGATGTGCGTCCGGCTGAACCTGGACTGCTCGGACATCTGCGAGGTGACGGGGCGGCTGTTCGCGCGGCCGAGTGCGCGCGATGCGGAAGCGCTGCGGCTGCAGCTCGAGGCATGCGCCGCCATGTGTCGTGCGTGTGGCGACGAATGTTCGAACCATGCGAAGCACATGGAGCACTGCCGCATCTGCGCGGAGTCATGCCGCCGGTGTGCCCAGGCGTGTGACCGCATGATCGCAGCGCTGGCAGCCTGATCCGCGCACGATCCTGTGGCCGGGCCGTGCGGGCTCGCAGCGGGATCGACGCACTCTTCGGGCGACGCCGCCCCACACCGGATACGTGGTGGATCAGGCTGTTGGATTTCCGGCGCTGCGGCATAATATTGCCCGCTCACCTGCCGCAGCGCTCAACTGCCAACCTGATCGCCGATGCCATCGGAACATGACGAGCCGGTCAGCCGACGCGCCGCTGACGCATACTGGCGGCGCAATCTCCGATACCTCGCGACCCTGCTCGCGATCTGGTTCGCCGTTTCCTACGGCGCGGGCATTCTCCTGGCCGAGCCGCTGAACCGCTTCCGCATACCCGGCACCGGTTTCCCTCTCGGCTTCTGGTTCGCCCAGCAGGGATCGATCTACGTCTTCGTGCTGCTGATCTTTGTCTACGTCCTGCTCATGAACCGGCTGGACCGCGAGTTCGATGTGGACGAGGAGGACGCAGTGGTGCGCGACAAGCGGCGGACGCGGCGCGGGGACGATCGAGGGCGTGCGCCATGAATGTGCAGGCATGGACGTTCGTCCTGGTAGGCCTGTCCTTCGCACTCTACATCGGCGTCGCAATCCTGTCACGGGCACGGAGCACGAAGGACTTCTACGTCGCGAGTGCGGGTGTGTCCCCGATCGCGAACGGGATGGCGACCGCGGCCGACTGGATGTCCGCCGCTTCGTTCATCTCGATGGCCGGCCTCATCGCGTTCCGAGGGTACGACGGCTCCGTCTACCTGATGGGCTGGACGGGCGGGTACGTGCTGCTCGCCCTGCTGCTTGCACCCTACCTGCGCAAGTTCGGCGCGTTCACGGTCCCGGACTTCGTGGGCGACCGCTATTACTCCCAGACGGCGCGCATGGTCGCCGTCGTGTGCGCGATATTCATCTCGTTCACATACGTCGCGGGCCAGATGCGCGGCGTCGGTATCGTGTTCGGCCGGTTCCTCGAGGTGCCCGTAGAGCTGGGTGTGCTGATCGGCATGGGCATCGTGTTCTTCTATGCGGTGCTCGGCGGCATGAAAGGCATCACGTACACGCAGGTCGCGCAGTACTGCGTTCTGATTTTCGCGTACATGGTGCCTGCCATCTTCCTGTCACTGCTCCTGACCGGCAATGTCATCCCGCAGGTCGGGTTCGGCGCCGCGGACCAGGCGACCGGGACATTCCTGCTCGACCGGTTGAACACGTTGCACGCGGAGCTCGGATTCGCACCCTACACGAGCGGATCGAAGTCGACGATCGACATTTTCTTCATCACCGCGGCCCTGATGGTAGGCACGGCCGGCCTGCCGCATGTCATCATCCGATTCTACACCGTGCGGCGCGTGCGCGATGCGCGGATCAGCGCGGGCTGGGCCCTGCTGTTCATAGCGATCCTGTACACGTCCGCACCGGCGATCGCGGCGTTTGCCCGCACCAACCTGCTCTCGACCGTCGCCGGCCGACCCTATGCCGAGATGCCGGAGTGGTTCCGGACATGGGAACAGACCGGGCTGCTGCGCCACGACGACCACAATGGCGATGGCATCGTTCAGTTCGTCGGACCGAATGCACGCGATGGTGTGGGCGCGCCGCTAGTGAACGAGCTGACCGTCGATCCCGACATCATGGTGCTGGCGAATCCCGAGATTGCGCGGCTGCCGGCGTGGGTGGTGGGGCTGGTCGCGGCCGGCGGCCTCGCGGCCGCCCTATCGACCGCCGCCGGTCTCCTGCTCGTGATCTCGACGGCCGTGAGTCACGACCTGCTCAAACGCGGGTTCCGCCGCAACATCAGCGAGCGCGGCGAGCTCATCGCGGCGCGGACCGCGGCCGGCGCCGCCGTGATCATTGCCGGCTACCTCGGGATCAACCCGCCGGGCTTCGTCGCTGAAGTGGTGGCGTTCGCGTTCGGCCTGGCGGCCTCCTCGTTCTTTCCCGTGATTATCATGGGGATCTTCTCGAAGCGGATGAACCGGGAGGGGGCGATCACGGGGATGGTCAGCGGCATCACGTTCACCGCTGCGTACATCATCTACTTCAAGTTCATCAATCCGGACGCGAACACGGCCGCGAACTGGTGGCTCGGCATATCACCCGAAGGCATCGGCGGCATCGGCATGCTGATCAACTTCGCGGTCTCATCCATCGTTTCACGCATGACACCACCCCCGCCCGCGGACGTCCAGGAGCTTATCGAGCGGATCCGCGTGCCGCGGCACGCCGGCCCCGCCCACGAGATCAATCCCTGAAGGAAATCGGGAGCGGGAGCGGGATCGTGTTCGTGTTCGGGAGCGGGAACAACATACGATGCATCTGGAGCGCCGCTGTTCCCGAACACGCTCCCGAACACGATCCCGCTCCCGCTTTCGTTACTGCATTCGCTCAGCCATCTGAACCGCACGATAGGCATTGACGACGCCGCCCGTGATGCTCAGGTCACCGAAACGGACCTGGAGCTCATCCTCGCCCGGCCGCACCACCATGACATCACGGAGCGGCAGAGCCGATTCCAGGATGATCCGGCGGACATCGGCGGCGGACAGCTCCGGATAGTACGCCATCAGCATGGCGGCGATGCCGGAGACGACGGGTGCGGCGAAGCTGGTGCCTGACGCGGCGTCATACTCGTTGCCCGGCGATGTGGAGAGGACATCCGACCCGGGAGCGAACACGTCCACCTGGCGGGCGCCGTAGTTGCTGAAGCCGGAGGCGAGCTGTCCCCTGCCCTGCCAAGCGGATGCGCCGACCTCGATCCACAACGAGGCGGTGTCGCCGCCCGCGAAATACCGGTTCGGGAAGTTCTTTTCGGTCGCGAGATCCTTCGCGTCGTTGCCAGCCGCGTGGACCAGCAGTACGCCGCGCTCCTGCGCATAGCGGACGGCCGCGTCGACGACGCCCTTCCAGGGCGAGTACGCCTTGCCGAAGCTCATGTTGATGATGTGGGCGCCGTTGTCCACGGCATAGCGGATGGCGTTGGCGACGTCCTTGTCGCGCTCGTCGCCGTTCGGAACGGTGCGGACGACCATGATGCGCGTATTCGTCGCGATCCCGTCCACGCCGATGCCGTTGCCGCGCTCTGCCGCGACGATTCCGGCGACACCGGTGCCATGCGAGGCATCAGGGCCGATCACATCGCGGTTGCCATACACCCGCTCGGCCGTGTCCGCATAGTCGTCGCCGACGATCGGGCGCGGATCGAAGTCGGGGTTCAGGCCGTTCTCGAGCAGATTCTCGATGCGCTCCAGCTCGTCTTTGACGTCCTGCTCCGAGATGTTCTGTGCGGCAAGCTGGAGATAGATCTGGCGAGCCTGGCGGACATCGTTGCGCACCGGCGCGAGCGCGCGCACCTGCTCGGTGGTGATGCTGTCGGTACCGAGCTGCTGGCGCAGCAGCATCATCGCCTGGCTGACAGTGGCGTCGATGGCGCGCATCTGTACGAGCATGCCCTCGTTCTCCTCGCGCTCCGCCTCGAAGGCCTCGCGGATCTCCTGGCACTCGTCCGGCGTGACCGGTTCCGGCCGGGTGCCGGCGTCCGTAGCGGCCTCGAGTTGCCGGCATGCGCCGAACAGGCGCGCGACCTCGTAGGTGTCCTCATCCACGTGGGCCCCATCGGGTCCGCCAATGAAGTTCCAGCCGTGCACGTCATCGACATAGCCGTTGCCGTCATCGTCGCGACCGTTGGCCGGCTCGTCGGGATTGGACCAGAGAACGTCGTCGAGGTCCTCGTGTGTGATGTCCACACCGGAATCGAGGATCGCCACCACGATCTCACGCGCGGGCTGCTTCCGGTTCAGGATCTCGCTGTATGCGCGGTCCACGCCCGCGCCGTAGACGCGATCGATGTCGGCATCGAGCAGCCACCAGCGCGCTGGCGCCTCGGCGAGAATGTCCTCGGGCTCCGGTGTGGGCGCCACCACCTCGGGCCGCGGCTCCGGCGTCGGTGCGGGCGCAGGCGCAGGGGTGACGGCAGGCGCACATGCACCCAGCGCGAGGATTGCCACCGCGGAAAAAACTCTCAGGTGCTTCATGCAGGCTCCGGGCAAAGGGGTCCGCCGAATCTGGCGGGTCGGGAATTGACGGGCAACAGTCTTGCTATACCTTGTCGGCCATGAATCAGACAACCACGACGCCGCCGCCGCAAAGCCGCAATCCGGTGCGCCGGCTCTACGACTGGATGCTGGCGTGGGCCGATCACAAGAGCGGCCCCGCTGCGCTCGGCATTCTTTCCTTCGCCGAGTCCTCATTCTTTCCGATCCCGCCGGATCCCCTGCTGCTGGCCCTCTGCCTCGGCAAGCCGCGCAAGGCGCTGCTGTTCGGCGCAATCTGCACGCTCGGCTCGGTGCTCGGCGGCATGTTCGGCTACCTGCTCGGATCACTGCTGTGGAGCGGGATCAGCGACTTCTTCTTCACCTACATACCCGGCGTGACGCCCGAGGCGTTCGCGACCGTCCAGGACTGGTACCAGCGCTGGGGCTTCTGGGCCGTGTTCCTCGCGGGCTTCACACCACTGCCCTACAAGGTGTTCACGCTGGCGTCCGGCGTATTCGCGATCTCCTTCCCCGTGTTCGTCATCGCGAGCGGCATCTCGCGCGGCCTCCGCTTCTTCGCGGAAGCCGCGCTCGTCTACTTCTACGGTCCGCCGATCCAGCGTTTCATCGATCGCCACTTCAACAGGCTGGCGTGGGCCTTCGGCGCGCTGATCATCCTGGGCTTCCTGGCGCTGCGATTGCTGCATTGAGGATGCGACGGGCGTGGGCGGCATCGATCCCGGTGCTGCCCGGTCCGGAGTCCCGCTCGATCAGCTCACTGGCTGCGGCCGCACCCGCCACCGCACCCTCGACATCTCCCTCAGCCAGACGCACGGCCGCTTCGGCCAGCAGACGCTGATGCGGCGCGCCGAGCAGCCCCGTGCGCGTGCCGGCCGCATCGAGATTCGCTCGCGCGCGGGCCACGTCCCGATCGTACAGCGCAAAAAACACAGCGGCACCCAGCTGCAGCGGGCCACGACTCGCGGCCGGCAGCTGGTGCACACGAGCAAGTGTCTCATCGAGGTAGCCGCGGGCCGCGCCGATATCGCCGGTGTCGAGCGCGTGCAGATGCGCGAATGCCAGACCGCTCACCTCGAACGCACCACCGTCGCGGATAGATGCTGCACTCCGAACCAGCTCGGCGTCCCAGTCGCGCGGCCGCGTGCCGCCGAGGCTGTGCGCGGTCAGCGCCATGAGCGCGACTTCACGCACCGTCTCCTCGTTGTTGCGCATCAGCCGCAGAATGCGCGCGCCATCCGAATAGAAGCCTCCCGCCCGCATCGGCAGCAGCGTCAGAACGCCGATCGCAAGCGAGATGACGCCCGCCAGCAGCAGTGCCGAGCCCGCGGCGGATGCAGCCGCGCCGAAAGAGGACAGCGCCATCCAGAAAACCAGGCACTGAACGCCGAGCAGCAGTGATGCGAGCGGGCCGCCAGCGGCCATGATCATGGTGCGACGGCGCAGGTCGTGGAGGCCGACAGGCGTGCAGATCGCCAGGCCGCCGGCCAGCGGGATGGAGCGATTGAACGATGCGATCGTCCGGCCGTTGCGGCGTTCGAGCCGCAGCGGTCCGGCGATCAGCAGCAGGGGCCGAAACCCGGCGAGGGCGCCCGCGGCGAGATGTCCGGCCTCGTGGGCGAGGATGCAGACGAAATAGAGGGCCAGGGCGAGCAGTGCGCCGCCCGGACCGCGGATGATCGGGGCGACGGCATCGCCGGCGAGCATACCGAGCGCTATCCCGAGCAGGGCGCCGAACAGCGCACCACCGAGCAACAGGACCGCCTGCCTGCCAACCTTCATGCCGCCTCCGCTGATGAATCCGCTCCATGGTACGCCGCTGGCCGGCCGGGGTTTCCCCGCCTGGTATGCGCATTGCCGGCGGTGATCCGCTCCGCGGGGAGCGGTTGTATATTGGATATCATGGGAACGAAGCCGGAGGTACTCGCGACGGAGGGGCCGAAGCTGCGCCGCCTCATCGTACGCACGGAGGACAGGACGGAGGCCACCGAGATCGCGCGCGAGCTGCCGGTGCACCGATTCCTGCAGCCGGACGATGTGACGTGCGGTCCGACGTGCCTGCGGAAGGTCTACGACTTCTATGGCTTCGACATCGACATGGACTCGGTAGTCGACGCGATCGAGCGCAACGAGGACGGCGGCACGCTCGCGGTGTTCCTCGGCATGGCCGCGATGCGACGGGGCCTGCGTGCCCGCATCTACTCCTACGACCTGCAGATCTTCGATCCGACCTGGACCCATCTGCCGCGCGAGGAGCTGATCAGGAAGATCCGCGCGCGCTCGCCGTATCTGACGGATTCCAAGCGCCGGGGCGCGGCCGTTGCATACGTGAGGTACCTGGAAAAGGGCGGCGAGCTGGCGTTCGATGAGCTGACGCCGGCGCTGCTCAAGTCCATCATCGATCGCGGCCATCCGGTGCTCGCCGGACTGTCGGCGACGTATCTGTACGGCTTCGCGCGCGAGCGCTGGGACGAAGTAGACGGAAAACTTGTCGATGACGACGTGGCCGGTGAGCCGACCGGCCACTTCATCGTCGTGAGTGGTTACGATCAGTGGGGGCGGCGTCTGACCGTGCTCGATCCGTCGGAACACGTACCGGCGACGCCGGACGGCCGGCTGATCGTGAGTGCGGAGCGCCTGATCAATTCGATACTGCTGGGCGATGTGACGTATGACGCCGTGCTGCTCGAGCTGTGGCCGGCGGAAGATCACGAGGAGTCTGCTTGAGCCGAAGACGTGTGCTCGTCGTCGTCACCGAACGAGGTGATGCCGACGGCGTTCCGGATGCGCTGGTGACGACTGCGCAGGGCTACATCGAGGCGGGCGAAACGGCCGCCGACCCCAATACCCTCATCATCAACCTGTGTCGCACTCTCGGCTATGGCAGCGACGGCTATTACGTGTCGCTGCTGGCGGACGCGCGCGGACAGCAGGTCCTGCCGCGGCTGGAGACCAGTGCCGGCCTGGCCGAGCCGTATTCGCGCTTCCGTGCGCTCCAGGAGGCAGGCATCGCCACGCTCGATGCCGGCGAGATGGCCGTGCGCTGGCGGCGCGCCGGTATTTCGTGGGACGAGGACAGCGATGCCGCGGCGGAAGGGTTCGGCCCGCTGCCGCTCATCCGCGAGAACGGCCACTGCCGCCCGGCCGGCGATGACGAGGTCGAGGACATCATCGCGTGCATCGGCACGACGCCGGACCCGCGGTTCCAGGCGATCGCCGCAGGCGTGTACCGCGTCTGGCCGGCACCGCTGCTCCGCATACGCGTGGTGCGCGAGCAGTCGCTGTGGAAGGTCGCGGGCGTGATGCCCGCGTCGCCGGACACGCTCGACGACGAGCAGCGCCGGCAGCTCGTGGACGCGGTGACCGGCGACGTGCCGGCACTCCGGCGTGGCGGGACGGTGGAGCGGGATACGATCCGCGCCTCGATCGCCGTGCTGCTCGACCCGGCCGACCCGTTCACGGCATCGAGCACGGAGACGATCGACCGCCTGGAGCAGGTCGCGGCCACGATGAACGTGCACGTCGCACGTATCGACGCGTCGGAGCTGAGGCGACTGCCGGAATACGACGCACTGTTCATCCGGTCGCTCACGGGTGTCACGCTCCCATCGTTTCAGTTCGCACTGCGCGCGGAAGCGCTCGATATGCCCGTGATCGACGATTCGCAGTCGATCATCCGGTGCGGCAACAAGGTTTTCCTCGAGGAGCTGTTGCGGCGCGAGGGTCTGCCGCTGCCGAAGACGCGCATCATCACGCAGCACTCGCCGTGGTCGATGCTCGAGGAGCTCGGCCTGCCGTTCGTCATCAAGTCGCCCGACGGCTCGTTCTCGGCCGGTGTTCACAAGATTGCGACACGCGAGGATTACGAGCAGCGCGCGGGTGAGCTGCTCGCGCACTCGCCGCTGCTGATCGCGCAGGAGTGGCTGCCCACCGGCTTCGACTGGCGCATCACGGTGCTCGACGGCCAGCTCCTGTTTGCCGCACGCTACTACATGGCGCGCGACCACTGGCAGATCCGCACGGAGGAGGGCGGCGTCGAGCGGTATGGCAAGGTGGAAGCCGTCGCCCGTGATGAGGCACCCGCCGCCATCGTCGATGTCGCACTGCGCGCCGCTCGCCTCATCGGCCGCGGCATATATGGCGTCGACCTGAAGGAGACAGCGAACGGACCCGTCGTCATCGAGGTGAACGACAACCCGAATCTCGACGCTGACTACGAGGACGCCATCGACGGCGACACCATCTACGAGGACATCATCCGGTTCTTCCTGCGTCGCATCGAAGAGGAGGCGGAAGCGCCGAGGCGCCCGGCATCGGCAACGGCCGCACGTGCACGCGGCCGCGCACGGACGCGAACCGGCGCGGGCCGGTCCCGTGCCGGCACGGCTGCAGCGGGAGCGGCGGACGGAGACACGTCGGACGTGCAAGGCGCCGTCGCTACCCTCGAAGCCGAGCGGTACGACAGCAATGGCATGTCAGCGCGCGCAGAACCGCCGCGCGCGTCGGACGCGGCGGCCGCGTCGAAACGTGGACGGTCCGCCGTCAGTGGTCAGTCCGGCACGGGTGGCGGTGCCGTTGCAAGCAGCGGGGGCAGCGGCGGTGCACGGCGGCCGGCGGACGCGCGCCGCGAAGCGCCTCAGTACCAGCTGTTCGAGGTCGCGGGCCTGGAGCTGGAGTATCCGACGGTCGACGAGGACCTCGATGTGGTTGCGCTGGTGGAGCCCGCGTTTCGGGCAATTGCGGGTCGCGGCACCAGCGACATCGAGCTCGACCGCGTCGGGTTCTCGAACGAGATTGCCGATCACGTGTTCGAGGTGAAGACGCTGGAGCCGGTGCGCTCGCTGCGCGATGCGGACGAGGCGATCGTCAGCGGGATCCGGCGCTTCTCGGAGGTGCTCCAGCAGGAATGGGGCGCCCGCCTGCTCCCCACTGCAATGCATCCGTGGTTCGATCCGCAGGACGGTCGCCTGTGGACGCGCTCGGGCCTGCGCATCTATACGACTTACGCGCAGATCTTCGACATCCGGACGCACGGCTGGATGAACGTGCATGCAACGCATCTCAACCTGCCGTTCGGCAGTGAGCGCGAGACAATGGCCATGCATACGGCGGCGGCCATGCTCGTTCCCTATCTGCCAGCGATAGCCGCGAGCTCACCCGTTCATGATGGCCGGCTCCAGTCGTTCGTCGATGGCCGGCTCGGCTGGATTCTCCAGCACCAGTCGCGGATCCCGGAGACCTGCGGGCGGATCGTGCCGGAGTACGTCGACAGCTTTGCCGGATACCGACGCGACATCCTGCATCCGATGTACGCCGCGCTCGACCGGTTCCCGCACTCATCGTCGATCCGGCACGAGTTTCTGAACAGCCGCGGCGCGGTCCTGCGGTTCGCACGGCGCGCGCTGGAGGTGCGCGTGATCGACACGCAGGAGTGCGTCCGCATGGATGTCGCGATCGCCGTGTTCACGCGTGCGGCGCTGCGTCAGCTGACCACCGAGGTGCTGGCCGGCACCATCACGCCACCGCCCTCCGACACGCTCGTTGCGGACTTCCACGAGTGCGTACGCGACGGCAGCCGCGCCCTCGTGCGTGCGCCGCATATCACGGGCATCACGGACGGCCCCGGCGTCGGTGTCACGACCGTGCTGCGCAGTCTGCTCGAGCGGTCCTATGCCGCAGTGGAGGAAGGCGACAGCGGCTATCTGCCGCTCATCGAGCAGATCATCGCGCAGGGTACACTGTCGGAGCGGATCCGGGCTCGACTCGAGCCGCACGCCGAGTCCGAGACGGCGCTCCGTCGCGCGCTGCGCGAAGTCTATCGCGAGCTGGCCGACTGCCTGCTGAGCAATGAGCCGTGGCAGGGTCGGAGCCTGACCGTCACCCCGACTCCATGAGTCCCGCCGGCCGCGGCGCACAGCCGGCGTCCGCGGCACAGGCGTCGGCAGGCCGCCTCATCGCACTGACCCGGCCGGTAAGCGAGACAATGGCGGCGTGCGAGCTGACGCATCTGGAGCGCGAGCCGATCGACATCGCGCGCGCGCGCGCACAGCACGCCGAGTACGTACGGGCGCTGGCTGAAGTGGGCTGTCATGTGATCGAGGTGGCGGCGGCGGACCATCTGCCCGACGCTGTGTTCGTCGAGGACACAGCGCTCGTGCTCGACGAAGTCGCCATCGTTACCAGACCTGGCGCAGCAACGCGACGCGCGGAGACCGCGGCCGTTGCAGGAGAGCTCACTCGACACCGGACGGTCGTGCAGATGCCGGGTCCGGCCGCACTGGACGGCGGCGATGTGCTCCGCATCGGCCGCACGCTGTACGTCGGCACCTCAGGCCGCACCAGCGACGACGGCGTCGCATGGCTGCGGGAAACTGTGGCGCCGCTCGGATACCGCGTCGCTGCCGTCCGGCCGACCGGCTGCCTCCACCTCAAGACCGCCGTTACCGCGATTGCCCCTGACCTGCTGCTCATCAACACGCAGTGGGTCGATCCATCGTGTTTCGACGGGATGCGAACCCTGGAGATCGCCCGGGACGAGCCGTTCGCTGCGAACGCACTGCTGATCGGTGAGCGCGTGATATACCCGGCAGCCTTCGAACAGACGGCGCGACTACTGCGCGAGGCGGGCATCGATGTGCTGGGCGTCGACGTGTCCGAACTGGCAAAGGCGGAAGGCGGCGTGACGTGCTGCAGCATCGTCTTCGACGTCGCCAGTTAGGCAGGTTTACGGTATCCGGTGCCGGGGATCAGGAATTGGTGTCAGGTTGTCATGGGCGTGGGCACGGGCACGGGCATGTGGAAGGCGCACGCACACGTTTACGGGCATGGGCACGGGCATGTTCAGTTCTTCGTGCGCGGCCAATCTTCTGCCGGTCCGGGTTAAGCCATCCTTTTCCCATCGCGGCACGGTGGTGTACCTCGCGTCATGACTGCGGTGGCAGCGAAGCCGCTACGTCGCGCAGGGCGTGCGGCTCGACGCGGTGGCCTCCGGCATACCTGATCAGGTCGTACTCCAGACCGCCATTCCGCAGTCGTCGGTCCTGTCGATCGATCTCGCCGGGGGTGATCTGACGGTCGGATTCACCGACGGCGATCGTCAGGGACGCGCCGCGCAGAAGTGATGGCGACGGCTCCAGCTCCGGCGGCAGCGGGCTGCCCCACAGGATGACGTGGTCGATACGGGCCGTGCCGCACGCCGCCCAGCGCGACACCGTGGCGGCGCCCTGCGAGAACCCGAGCGCAATGACGCGCCTGGCCGTGCCGTTGATCACGTGCGCAGTGAGCGTGTCGAGGTAGGCGATGTAGTCCTCGATCTCGTGCTCGCGGTCCTCGCGCGTCATCCAGGTGGCACTGATGCGCGCATCGCCGGTGTGCACGCCCGGCGCGGTCTCGTAGTAGTACCGGTTGAGCGCTTCAGGTGCGATGATGCAGCGGCTGCCATCATCGAGCGGCACGAACGATCGCAGGAAGTAGCGCGCCAGCTGCGCGTATCCGTGACATGCGATCCACACCTCGGGCGCAGCGGGATCGCCGAGGCTGTAATACCGGGCAGTGCGACGTACGGTGATGTGATGCTCGTTCATCGTGTGACCGGAGCCGGAGGCGTCATGGTATACGTGCGCGGTACGCCCCGGCCGGTATCACATCGCGAAGGCAGGCGGCACCTCGAGATGATGCCCCGTGGCATCCTGCCACGCTTTCGCCACACGCAGCATGTCAGCCTCGCCGAAGAGCCTGCCGATGAACTGGGCGCTGACGGGCACGCGCGCGTCCCTGCGGTCGGTGAAGCCCGCGGGCATCGACACCTGCGGGTGTCCCGTCAGGTTGGTGAGCAGCAGGATGTTGTTCGGTGTGATGATCACATCGACGTCGCGCAATGCCCTGTCCATCGCTTCCATGACGAGAGTCCGAACACGATTGGCATTGATGTATTCGACGGCGGGGACGAACCGTGCATTGCGGAACGTGCCCGGCCAGGAGCTGCGTTCCGGCTCCGGCACGAGCAGCTCGTCGCGGTTGCTGCGCGTCAGCTCGTCGAACGCGGCGGCGGCCTCGACACCGAGGACGGATCCGGAGACCGCCTGGAGCGGGTACTCGTCGACAGGCAGCTCGACCTCGATCATGTTCGGGACGATGTGCCGCATCGCGGCGAGCGCGGCCGCGTCGAACTCGTTGCGCTCACCTTCATCGTTCGTGCGCTCGAACGCCGAACGGAACCAGCCAATGCGGATCTCGGAGAGCGGGCGTTCCGCGTCCCAGTTGAACGGCACATCGCGCACGACGGGATCGTGACCGTCCGCTCCGTGTATCGCATCGAGCACGAGCGCGCAGTCCTCCACGCTCCTGCACATCGGACCGATCTTGTCCATGCTCCACGACAGTGCCATGGCACCGTGACGGCTGACCCGGCCGAACGTGGGGCGCAGGCCGGTCACGCCGTTGCGCGTGGCGGGCGACACGATGGACCCGAGTGTCTCAGTGCCGATCGCGAAGCCGACCAGACCTGCCGCCGTCGCCGACCCGGGCCCTGCCGAGGAGCCGCTCGAGCCCTCCTCGGGATTCCACGGGTTTCTCGTCATGCCGCCAAACCAGCGATCGCCCTGCGCGAGTGCTCCCATCGTGAGCTTGGCAATGAGCACGGCGCCGGCCGCGTCGAGGCGCTCGACTACGGTCGCGTCCAGGTCGAGCACCTGCTCGCGATACGGTGACGCACCCCACGTCGTCGGATAGCCTCGCGTTGCGAGCAGATCCTTCGCGCCCCAGGGGATTCCGTGTAGCGGTCCGCGATACTCGCCCTCGTGCAGCTCCGCGTCGAGCCGCGCGGCCTGCGCGCGAGCACGGTCCGCCGTCAGTGTCACGACGGCGTGCAGCTGTGGATCGTAGCGTCTGATCCGCGCGAGGTACATCTCCGTCAGCTCACTCGGCAGCACCTGCCGCGACCGCACAAGCTCCGCCAGCTTCGTGACCGGCCAGAACGCCACCTCCTCCAGGTTCGCCGGCCGACGTACCGCGGATTCACGCGTGTATCGTATCGGGCGCCGCTCGGAAGGCAGACTCATGCCTGGCAGGACGGGATCGAACTGCACGGCGGGTGGAACCGCATTCGGCAGTCGCACCTCGCGGAGACGCTCGTAATTGCGGACGCTGCGTGAGAGTCCGCGCGCGATGTCCTCGCGCTCCTCGTCCGTGAACTCGAGGCCGGCGATCGCCTCAGCCTGGGCGACCATCTCCTTCGTGACCGTCTCCTGCTCCTGCGCCATGCCCCACAGCACGCCGGGCAGCAGAGTGGTGGAGAGACCGGCAGTGCCGAAGTACGCCATGAACGTGCGACGGTCGAGCGACATGAGCGTTCCCTGGTTCAGGTCCAGATTTCCGCGGTATCGTCCGGCGGTGCGGCAAACAACTCGGGATGCAGCAGGCCGGCGAGGATCTCGATGCCGTTGATGAAGCGGGGGCCGCTGCGATTGAAGTATGCGGAGCCATCGACGACGAATGCATGCCGCGAGTCAATCGCGCGCGGTGCTGCATCATGCAGTCGCTCGCGGGCGGACTCGGCGTCGCGTTTCGTTGCCTCGAGGCCGTAGCCGCACGGCATGATCAGGAGCACGTCGGGGTCGAGCCCGCCGAGCGCTTCCCACGTCGTCTCCGTCGAGTGAGAGCCGGCCGTGCCGACGAGGTTCGCGCCGCCGGCCAGATCGATCATCTCCGGCACCCAGTGACCGGGCGCGAACGGCGGGTCCAGCCACTCCAGTGCGAGCACGCGCGGCCGGGCTGCGGACGCCACCGCCTGCCTCACGCGTTCGATCCGCGCCTCGATGTCCGCAACCACGTCCGCCGCCTCGCCTGACGTGCCCGTCACCGCGCCGACCTGCACTATGCTGTCGAGGATATCGCGCACTGTATGCGCATCGAGGGACACGACCTGCGCAGGCAACTCACGTCGCGCAATCAATTCGCGTACGCCGGGCGTCGGCACTGCACAGACTTCGCAGACCGCCTGCGTCAGGACGATATCGGGCGCGAGCTGTGTCAGGAGGTCCTCGTCGATCTCGTAGACGCTGCCGTGCTCCTGCATCGCGTGACGCAGCGCCCTGTCGATCTCGCCGCTGCTCAGGCCCGCCGGATCGAAACGCGGGCGGCTGAGACGCGGACGGTCGAGCACGTCCGGCGGCCAGTCGCACTCGTGCGAGATCGCGACCACCGACTCCTGCAGACCGAGCGCGACGCAGATCTCCGTGCCGCTGGCCAGGAAGGATGCGATTCTCACCGCGCCGCCTGCGGCTCAGTGGCCGCGCCGGCGTCGCGCGTGGCGTCACTATCCGCCGCATCCGCCACGTACGTGAGCCAGCCGTGCTCGTCCGGCACGCGACCGTGAACGATGTCGAGGAACTTCTGCTGCAACGCCCGCGTGACCGGGCCCGCTTTGCCGGCGCCGACCGTGATACGGTCCACGCTCCGGATCGGCGTCACCTCGGCGGCCGTCCCCGTGAAGAAGGCCTCGTCGGCAGTGTACAGCATCTCGCGCGGAATGGCGCCCTGCTCGACCGTGATGCCGAGGTCACGCGCGAGCGTGATGATCGAGGCGCGTGTGATACCGTTCAGGATCGTGCCATCCACTCCGGTGGTGCGCAGCACACCGTCGCGCACGAGGAACACGTTCTGCCCGCTGCCCTCGCTCACGAGCCCGTTCGGCGCGAGCGCGATCGCCTCGACATAGCCGTTCTCGGCCGCCTCCATCTTGATCAGCTGCGCGTTGTTGTAGTGGCCGGCCGCCTTGGCGAGGGCGGGGAACGTGTTGGGCGCCGGCCGCTGCCACGTCGAAACGCAGACGTCGACGCCGTTCTCGAGCGCGCCATCGCCCAGGTAGGTACCCCACGGCCAGCACGCGATGAATGTCTCCACCGGTGAGACGCCGGGCAGCATGCCCGCGTCGCCGTAGCCGCGCAGCACCATGGGCCGGATGTAGCACGAGTCCAGACCGTTGCGAACGATGAGATCCGCGGTGGCAGCGGTCAGCTCCCCGGCCGACCACTTCGGCTCCATGCGGTAGATGCGGCAGGAATCGTACAGGCGGCGCAGGTGTTCGGACCAGCGGAAGATCGCCGGTCCGCGCGGCGTGTCGTAGCAGCGGACGCCCTCGAACACGGACGAGCCGAACTGCACCGCGAGGGACAGCAGGTGAACGTTGGCGTCGCGCCACTGTATCACCTTGCCGTCGCGCCAGATCCACTCCGCTTCACGAATCATTGACTTCACTCCGTGTGGTCCTGCACCGCATGGGGTCGCGTCCACCGGCGCGCATAGGCGGCAGGCGCGGCGGTGCGGGGTCTCTAGTAGAGCGCGCGGATCCAGCCTCCATCCACGGGGATGGACGTGCCGGTAATGTATGACGCACGCTGCGACGCCAGGAATGCGACGAGCGCCGCGAGCTCCTCCGGCTCACCGAGGCGCCCCATCGGGATCTCCTTCTCCCACGCCGCGTAGGCGTCATCGACGGTGCTGCCGCGCCTCTCCGCATTGTGCTCGGCGAGGTGGACCAGCCGTTCCGTGCGGGTATAGCCGGGCATGACGTTATTGACCGTGATGCCCTGCGGTGCGACTTCATTCGCGAGCGTGCGCGCAAAGCCGGTGACTGCCGCGCGCACTGCGTTCGACAGGATCAGCCCCTCGACCGGCTGCTTCACCGCGATGGACGTGATGTTCACGATGCGGCCCCACTGCCGCTTCTTCATCTGCGGCAGCACGCCGCGCGCCAGGTTGAGAACGCTCTCGAGGTTCTGCGCGATCGCGTCGCGCCATACCTCCGGCGTGTGACTTTCGAAGGGACCGGCGGGCGGCCCGCCGGTGTTCGTCACCAGCACATCGATGCGGCCGAACCGGTCCTGCGCCGCGCGCAGCAGTCGCTCGATGTCTTCAGGGTCCGTGAGGTTCGCCCGTACTGCCAGCGCGTCACCGCCGAGGTCAGTCGAGATCTCGCGCGCGACGCCGCCGATCACATCCTCGTCACGCGAGCAGAGCACGAGCGCACAGCCTTCGCGCGCGAGCTCCTCCGCAACCGCACGACCGAGTCCCCGGCTGGATCCCGCTACGAGCGCGACCTTGCCGCGCAGTCCCAGATCCATGTTACTTCCGGTGGAAGTAGGAGTCCGTGTGGTTCAGCCAGTCCTCGCGCGGCGGATTGAAGATGTCGATGTCGAGCGTGTCCTCGAGCGCTTCCGCCTTGTGCCACACGTTCGACGGGATATGCAGCACCTCACCCGCCCGCACGACCACTTCCTCCGACTCGTCCTCGCCGATCCAGAAACGCAGCGCGCCCTCCATGATCCATGTGAGCTGCTCGTTGTGATGCTGATGCTTCGGGACGATGCACCCCTGCTTCAGGAATACCTGGGCGAGCATCATCCCGTCGCCGGTGATCAGCTTGCGATCGAGCTTGTCCGTCACGCGCTCCAGCGTGACGTCAGACCAGCTGTAGTGTGTCGTGTCGGCCATGATCGATTCGTTGAAGGCGAAAAGGCGTGCCCGGCACGGTGCCGGACGTCCGAGGTCCGACGACTCAGCGGCGCTCCTGCAAACCGTGACCGCCGAGCGGCGTGGTCTCCATGCGGTCACTGAACCCCGCGATGAGCGGCCGCCCCTTCGCTATCGCCGCCCGCACGGCCGGTAGCGTCAGCGATGCCTCGTGGCTCTCCCTGCTGTCCCATACTTCGGTGATCCAGAGCGCGTCCGCGTCCGTCTGATCGGCGGCGATGATGTAGCTCAGGCAGCCAGGCATCGAGTCCGTGCCCGCGAGCAGAATCTCCGCCAGCGCATCACGCTGGCCGGCCACCGCCGTCATCTTCCCTATCAGTCCGAACATCGCGGCTCCACCTGCACGTGTCGTTGCGCCTGAAACCAGCGTGGCCGGCGCCATTGCCGCCGCACCGATGATCGCCAGAAACCCGCGCCGCGGGAGATTCATTGCGCCTGCTCCGTTCGCAGTGCTGTAGAGTGGGACGATGAGAGGCGCCCTGCAACCTCAGGACGCGCTGGCTGCCGATTCCCCCGCTCCGGCCCGCCAGGCTGGCGACGCCCTGCCCCACCGCCATGGAGGCAGAGCAGCGGGGTGGCATCCCGTCAGGCGGAGGCGGCGGCGGTGTCCACCCGCCGCGAGTTCCGCAGGAGCGAAGCGACGAGGACTGTCTGAGCGTCGGGTGGACACCGCCGCCCCCGCGACGAGGACTGTCCGAGCGCCGGGTGGACACCGCCGCCCCTCCGCCCCCTTCCCATGCCAGGAGCGATCAACGAAACTTCATGCCATTCGGCGCCACATCGCCTTTCTGCGGCACGACCACCGGCTTCTCGCGCGGCTTCTGCTCGCGCTTCCCGCGCTTCTCGCGGGCCTTCCCATGCGCGCCTCCGGCTGCCTGATCCGGCCGGGCGCCCGGCTGCTGTGCGGCGCCGCTCTTCATGCTGAGCGCGATCCGGTTCCGTTCCAGGTCCACGCTCATGACCGTGACGTTCACCTTCTGCCCGACCTTCACCACGTCCGCGGGATCCTTCACGAAACGGTCGGCCAGCTGTGACACGTGCACCAGACCATCCTGATGCACGCCTACGTCGACGAATGCACCGAACGCGACCAGGTTCGTAACGACACCCTCCAGCGTCATGCCCTGCTTCAGGTCCTTCGGCGACGTGATGTCATCGCGGAACGCCGGCAGCTCGAACGTGTCGCGCGGGTCACGGCCCGGACGCCGCAGCTCATCGGCGATGTCGCGCAGCGTCGGCAGCCCGACATCGCCGTTCACGTAGCGGCCGAGCTCGATGCGATCGATCAGCGCGTCGTTCTGCACGAGCTCCGCGACGGGGACGCCCAGGTCTGCAGCCATCTGCTCGACCAGTGCGTAGCGCTCCGGGTGCACGGCGGTCGCGTCCAGCGGGTGCTCGCCGCCACGTACGCGCAGGAAGCCGGCCGCCTGCTCGAACGCCTTCGCGCCGAGCCGCGGCACCTCGAGCAGCTCGCGCCGCGAGCGGAATCCGCCGCGATTGTCGCGCGCTGCAACGATGTTCCTCGCCACCGTATCGCCGACACCGGCGACGTACGACAGCAGCGGCGCGGAAGCTGTGTTGAGCTCGACACCGACACGGTTCACGCACGTCTCCACTACCTCGTCGAGCCGCTTCTTCAGCCGCGACTGGTTGACGTCGTGCTGGTACTGACCGACCCCGATCGACTTGGGATCGATCTTCACCAGCTCGGCGAGCGGGTCCTGGAGTCGTCGCGCGATCGATGGCGCACCGCGCATCGACACGTCCAGGTCCGGCATCTCCTCGCGCGCGATGTCCGATGCGGAGTAGACCGATGCACCGGACTCGTTGACGACCAGCACCTGCGGCCGCGGCGCGGGAAGCTGCTGGATCGTGCATTTCACCAGTGCTTCCGTCTCACGCGACGCGGTGCCGTTGCCGATCGCGATCAGCTCGACCGCGTGCTGCTTCACGAGACGCTCGATCGCCCTCGTGAAGTTGTCCTCCTGGTGGAGGTACAGCGTCTCCGTGTCGAGGACTGCGCCCGTCTTCGATACGAGCGCGGCCTTCACACCGGTGCGGAATCCCGGGTCGAGGCCGAGCACGACGCGACCGCCGGCAGGCGCTCCCAGCAGGAGCTGCTCGAGGTTGGCCCCGAAGATGCCGATCGCTTCCTCATCCGCACGTGACTTGAGCTCCAGTCGAAGCTCCACCTCGATCGACGACGACAGCAACCGCCGATATGCATCCGCGGCCACCTGCGTGAGCTGACGCACAGCCGCACGGTCCGCGACGACCCGCTGCGTGAGTCCCGCGGTCAGCTCCTCGACTGGCGCTTCAATGCTCCACGACAGCTCCTCCTCCGCCTCGCCGCGCCGGATCGCGAGCACGCGATGCGACGGGATCTCCGTCAGCTTCTGCGAGAAGTCGAAATAGTCCGCGAACTTCGACGTCGCCGGATCGCGCTCGCCGCGCGCCTTGCTGGTGATCACGCCTGCGGCGCGCGTGCGGTCGCGCACCCATGCCCGGAGGGCGGCATCTTCCGCAACACGTTCCGCCAGTATGTCGCGCGCGCCCTGGAGCGCGGCCTCGACATCGGCCACTTCCCTTTCGGGATCGACGAACGCCACCGCTTCACGCTCGACCGTCGCGTCATCGGCCGCACCCGCCCAGATGAGCTCCGCGAGCGGTTCGAGGCCGCGCTCCCGGGCGATCGTCGCACGCGTGCGGCGCTTCGGCTTGTAGGGCAGGTACAGGTCCTCCAGCGCCTGCTTCGTGTCCGCGGCGACGATCCGCGCGCGCAACGCGTCATCGAGCTTGCCCTGCTCCTCGATCGACTTGAGGATGGCCGCGCGTCGGTCCTCGAGCTCCTCCAGGTATTCCGAGCGCTCGAGCACATCGCGCAGCTGGACCTCATCGAGGCCGCCCGTCGCCTCCTTGCGGTACCGCGCGACGAACGGCACGGTCGCGCCCTCATCGAACAACGCCAGTGCGGCCGCGACCTGTCGCGGCTGAAGCGACAGCTCCGCCGCGATACGCTGCGCCATCTGTCCGGGAGAGACGGCAGCGCCACCTGTGGCGCCGACGGTGTGACCGGTACTGCCTGCTGCTGTGCTGCTCATGTCTGCGGCTTCGTCAATCCTTTCACGATCCAGTCGGGCGCGGGCGCGCCCTTCAGATAATGGTCGAACCACTCACGGATCCGGCGATGGTAATCCAGCTGGTTGGCCTCGTTCGCGAGCGAGTGATTCTCGCCTTCGTAGACCAGCAGGACCATGTCCTTGCCTGCGCGGCGCGCGGCGTTGTACAGCTCGACGCCCTGGTTCCAGTCGACCGCGCCGTCCTCGTCGCCGAACGCGACCAGCAGCGGCGTGTCCATCTGCTGAATGCTGAACAGCGGTGAGTTGCGCATGTAGGCATCAAGGTCTTCCCAGAACGGCACCTCCATGCGGCCCTGGTCGATCTCGAAAATGCGGGCGTCTGTCATCCCCGTGTTCCAGTAGACCGACAGGTACATCGAAATCAGGTTCGTCAGCGGTGCACCCGCGACTGCCGCACTGAACAGATCGGTCTGTGTCACCGCGAATGCCGTCTGATAGCCACCCCACGAGTGGCCGACGAGCCCGATGCGCGCGCGATCCACCATGCCGGTCTCCACGACCTTCTCGACCGCAGGCACGAGCGCTTCCACCGCGGACACGCCCGGGTCGCGCCCGCGGTAGACTATGTCAGGACGCAGCACGAAATAGCCGTTCTGCGTGAACACGGTCGTGTTGTACGGCGTGCGTTCCGACGGAACGCGGTACGTGTGGACCGTGTTCGACGTGATCTCGTATATGTCGACTATCATCGGGTACGCGCGGCCGGGCTCATAGTTCGCCGGATAGAACAGCGCCGCCTGGAGATCCTCACCCGTCGCGCTGCGGAAGTCGATCAGCTCCGAGCGGCCCCAGGCGTATTCGTTCTGGAACGGATTCGTTTCCGATACCTGAACCGCGTCGGCGAGTGTCGGCCCGGCCACGAAGAGGTCGGGCGAGTCATCGAAGTCCTCGATCCGGTACATGAACACGTCGGCACTGTCCGCCTTCGTCAGCCGGCTGACGCTGCGGGCGAGCAGCACGAGCTGCTCGACACGTCCATCGGGCAGGATCCTGCCGTAGCCGTACCGCTTGGTGCGGTCGCCGTAAAGCGCGACATATACGGGCTTCGTGCGGTCCACGATGCGGTCGCGGGGGTTGAGCCACGCACGCCGGTGCCGGATGCGGTCGCCCGCGCCGTCCGTCACGCGCGTCGCGCCCGACCCGTCCGGTCGTACTTCCCACACGTCATAGCGGTCGTAGAGCAGGACACTGGCGTCCCCGGTCGTCCAGCCGCCCGTACCGTACGGCGGCTTCTCCTCGACCGTGTGGTCATCCTGGAGGTTGACGAAGCTGGTCCCCAGACTGCCGGTGATGTTCGTCTCGCGCTTCAGCTCGGTGTCCCACGTCCAGTAGTCGCCATCACGCAGGTACAGCAGGTAGCGGCCGGTGGGTGACACGCCGTAATGGAACTGCACGCGGCGCGCGACCGGCGTACGTTCGCCGGTCGTCACGTCGACGACATGCAGGTCACGATACTCGGGGCCGAACATGCGCTCGCGCTCGTAGGGCGCGGGATCCACGGCGATGGCGAACCGGCCATCGGAGAGGGCCACGTCGCTGATGGTGGAATCAGCCAGGGCAATGAAGCGATCGCCCTCGACGCGCCAGGCCGCTACCCAGCTGCGGTTCCGGTCGAACATGCCGAGCCGCCTCTGGGCGGGAACGATGTCGACGTCGTCGGACCGCCATACGGCCACACCCGCCGTGTCCCCATTCTCCTTTGACCCCGGTGCAGCGCTGTCTGCCGCTGCGTCCTGCGGCGTCCAGGCGCGCAGACCGATGAACACCGTGCCACCGTCATCACTCCAGCCGATCTCGTAATTCTCGACGATCCTGTGTGCAGTGGGGAAGGAGCCATGAGTGGCGGGATCGAGCACCGCCCGCAGCGGCGCAGGTCCGCTGGCGTCGTGCCAGATGAGCACGGCGTGAGTCGGCTCCCTGTATTCCTCGACCTTGCGGATGCGCAGCACGGCCAGGTCGTCATCATCCTCGCGCCAGGTGAGGCCGGTGTACTCAGCCGTATCGGACTCGAACGTGCGGATTACGCCGGTGACCGGATCGAACGTGCGCACGCCGTTGCCTGCCCGGCTCTGGCCGTGGACGATCATGGCGAGCAGTGCGCCGCCCGGCTGCCACTTCGCATCAGCGACGTTTCCGAAGCTCGTGTTGATCGACCGGTCGAGATCGCGCACGATCAGATCGCGGCCGGCGCTGCCGCGCGCCGGATCGCTGTAGCCGTGAAGCGCGATGAATGAGCCGTCGGCACTGAACGAGAAGTCGGCAATGTCAGCGATCACGGTCGTGGCACCGGATCGCAGGTCCGCGATCGCAACCTTGCCGCGCACCGGCCCGCCCGCCTCCTCGAGCCGTTCACGCTCCTCTTCCGAGTAGCCGATCGTGTACGCGAGCCAGTGGCCGTTGCTCGAGAAAGCCGGCCGCGAGGCGTTCGCGACGATGTGCGTCGAGTCGCCATCGACCGCGCGGAAACGCAGCTCGTCATCGCCGTCGACGCGTGAGATCGTCCAGGCCGCCCAGCGCCCGTCCGGTGACAGCTCGCTGGTGCCTATGCTTTCCCAGCGGGCATAGTCCGCGGGCTCCAGCGTCGGCAGCTGCTGCGCTGCGGCCGGTCCCGTCATGATGATGAGGCAGCCCCAGGCCTTCAGGGCGCGATCGATGTGCGTCATGGCTCCGAGGAACGCGGCCGGAGAGAGGGAGCACCGCGCTCCCATCAGCGCGGCACATCTGATTTTAGCGGAGAGCCGGTCTCCGCGCACGGGTTCGGGGCCGGCCGGCTTCCCGAATCGGCTGGCTCCGCCATTGCGGGAGCTTCGGCCGGACACCATGCTTGGGGGAACTCTACCTGGAGGTACGATGCTGCGCCGGACTTTCCTGAATTCTGCCGCTGTGCTCCTGGCCCTCGCCGTCACCGGATGCGCGACCGGATCATCGGTCGCGACCGGCGAGGCGCTCTCCGTTCAACTGCAGATCGACAACAATCTGCGGGGTATCACGGGCGTATCCGTCTATCTGCTGTCCGACACCGGCGGCCGCCGCTCGCTCGGTCCGCTCGAGTCCAACAACAAGGCATCGTTCGATCGCAGCCTGCGCGCGGGCGACTACCAGCTGCTCGCCACGCGCGTCGGCGCCGAGGACATTCTCTCCGAGCGGTTCCGCGTGGATACCGACAACCTCGTGGTGATCTGGGCGATCGCGCAGAATCAGCTGACATTCGGAGAGCGGTGACGCACCCCACGGTATAGATCCAATGCCACTGTGGCTCTGCACCGCCGGATTCCGGCGCCTGCAGAGCCACGTGTCTGATCCGTCGCACCGCGTGCGGCCATTCCAGCCCAGTACAGCGCTCTCCCTGCGCTGCCTGGGCACCGCCCCCTACCGCACGTCGCGGAACTCGACCGGCGTGCCCGCTCCCGTGCGCTCCGCCAGGAACTCCGCATCCCAGTTGGTCAGACGGACACAGCCGTTGGACGTGGCGTACCCGATCGTCTCCGGTGCGCTGGTGCCGTGAATTCCGTAATGCGGTCGTGACAGCTGCATCCACACGACGCCGACGGCGTTATTTGGACCGGCGGGCAGCACGGCATCCGGCTCGTCATCGTCCACGCCCTCGAGCAGGTCCGGCTGATAGTGCCAGGTCGGATCGTGTGCGATGTTCGTGATCCGATAGTCGCCCGTCGGAGATGGCGAGTAATCCGAGCCGAGTGTGGCCGGGAAATGGTACAGGATCCGGCCGGACGCATCGAGCGCGTGCAGATAGCGGCCGCCGTCGGAGATCACGATCTTCGCGACACCACCAGACGCACCTGCCTGACCCGACGCGCCTGCGCCCGCCGTGCCGGTGCCCGCCGTATCGCCTGCGCCCGGACGCTGCGCCTGCGTGCCCGCTGCCTGTGTGTCAGCGCGCTGCGCCTGGCTGCCCGTGCCCTGCGCCATCGCGGTGGGTGCCTGACGGTCGACTGCGGGCACGTTCAGCGGTGTGCCAGCCTGCACGTTGTTCAGGTCGAGATCGGGATTCAGCTTTGCCAGCAGATCCTCGGTCGTGTGGTGGATCTCAGCCAGCTTCTCGCCCAGCGACTCGTAGCACTGGCAGTCCATGTCACGCCGGTCGTAGTACTCCTCCGGCAGCGTGACGAACGGACCCGCGACATCGTCCGCGGTCAGCTGCTTCGTCCGAACGAGCTGGCCCGTCTGCCCCGCCAGCTGCTGGAGTCGCTCCCACGTTGCGGGGTCGACATGACCGGTCGGGCGCAGCCCTTCCCGCCGCTGCAGCCAGTACACCGCCTTCTCCGTATTGCTGCCCCAGCGCCCGTCGATCACACCGGGTGAAAAGAGCGCGCGGTCGAGCAGGATCTGGACGCGCAGCACACTCGGTCCCTCCACATCGCCGTACAACGGCAGTGCCGCCGGTCCGCTGTTGATCGACTCCATCGTGATGTCATCCCACGACTCGTCGGCCGATGGCTGGCCGTCCGCAGTCGTATCGCCTGCCGCGCCAGCGGTCGTGTCGCGCTCGACGAACTCACGCCAGTCCATGTTGAGGCGGTTCGCCTCGAGCTCCTCCGGACTGAGCCGGTCCGATCCGCTCGCGTACGCGGTCGCGACCCGGCCATCCTCCAGCTCCGCGGCGGCCGCGGCCTGGTCTTCGCTTTCACTGTCGCTCACCCGGCATCCGGCGCTGAGCAGAACGATCACAAGTGCTGCTGCAATTCGCATGTATCCCCCTTTTTCACGCTCAGGGGGCAATCCGCGTGCCCGGCCGCGCCCGACCCGGCTTGCGGCGACCGGTTGCGCGCGGATATTAGCTGCCGGACCCGCACCAGAGGCAGCAGCAGTCATGTCGTTGCAGCAGGACACGCATTCCGGGGAACCGGGCGGCGCGCGCGATCGGCCGCAGGATACGACGCGCCGACAGAAGATCAAACGGCGCCTCATCATGGTCGTGGACGGCCTGCTGCTGGTGGTCGTGCTGGTGCTGCTGTATCAGCGCGCGCTGCCGCAGGCATCGGCCGCCCTGGGGTTCGGCGGCTCCAGTGAACCGGCTCCGCTCTTCACGCTCCCCACCCTGGACGGGGACAACGTTGCGCTCGCCGATCTGCGCGGGCAGGTGGTGCTCGTCAACTTCTGGGCATCCTGGTGTCCGCCGTGCCGCATCGAGATGCCCGGCTTCGAGCGCATCTACCGCGAGCGCAGGGAAGACGGTTTCACGATCGTCGGCATTGCGACGGACACGTACGCGCGCGACAAGATCCGCGCGTTCCTCGACGAACACGACATCACCTATCCCATCCTGCTGGCCACGCCTGCCGTCGTACGCGACTACGGTGGCGTCAATGCACTGCCGGAATCGTTCCTGCTGGATCGCGAGGGCAGGATACGGCATCACGTGATCGGATATTTCGCGGAACCGGCGCTGCGCGCTGCGGTGAACCGCATGCTGGAGGAGTAATTGAACGTTCTGGTGCTGAACGCAGGCTCGTCATCTCTGAAGTTCGAGGTGATCCGTACCGACCAGGAGCGCATCGCCGCCGACAGCGACGAGCGGCTGGCGGGCGGCGTCATCGACCGCATTGGAGGCGAGGCACTGATCCGGCTGGAGATGGCGGGGAAGCCGCCACGCAAGACGGCCGGTGCCATCCGCGACCACCGCGCCGCCGTGGAGGCCGCGCTGCGCTGGCTCGGCGATGAGGAGACCGGCGCCGGCTTCCGCGGCATCGATGCCGTCGGGCACCGCGTGGTACATGGCGGCGAGAAGTTCACGCGCTCCGTGCTTATCGATGATGCCACGATCACCGAGATCGAGGACATGATCGACCTCGCGCCCCTGCACAATCCGCACAATCTCAAGGGCATCCGCGCCGTGCGTGACGTGCTCGGCCGCGACACCCCGCAGGCCGCCGTCTTCGACACGGCGTTCCACCAGACACTGCCGGATCGCGCATATCTCTACGCCCTGCCCTACTCGCTCTACCGACGCCACCGTGTGCGACGGTACGGCTTTCACGGGACGTCGCACCGCTACGTTGCCTATCGCTATCGCAAACTGACCGGTACGTCGCGTGATGACACGCGCCTCATCACGCTGCACCTCGGCAACGGCTGCTCCGCGTGCGCCATCGCCGGCGGCGACTCGCTCGATACGTCCATGGGCTTCACGCCGCTGGAGGGGCTCGTCATGGGCACGCGCTCCGGCGACCTCGATCCCGCCATCCTCGACTACATCGCCGAAAAGGAGGGCATGAACCTCCACGAGGTGGAGGCGCTCCTCAACAAGCAGAGCGGGCTGCTCGGCATCAGCGGCCTCACCAACGATATGCGCGAGCTGCTCGCCGAGGCGCACGAACACGATGACCGCCGCGCCCGCCTCGCCGTCGAGATCTTCTGCTATCGCGCACGCAAGTACATCGGCAGCTACCTCGCCGCCATGGGCGGCGCAGACGCCGTCGTGTTCACCGGCGGTATAGGCGAGAACGCGGCCGAGATCCGCGCGCGTATCACCGATGGCCTGCAATGGATGGGGATGCACGTCGATGCCGGCGTCAACGATCGGACCGTCGCCGGCGTCGAAGGCCGCATCACGACCGACGACTCGCGCCTGCACGCGTGGGTGATCCCCACCGATGAAGAGCTGCTGATTGCGCGCGATACGGCGCGCCTGGTACTGGGGCTGGAACCGCGCTACTGAACGGGGGCCGCCCGGAAGCAGCCCCCGATGTCCTTCAGCCGCCGTGCTGCCGCCGGCTCGCGTGGTACGTGGCGACATGCGCGAGATGCGCGGCGCGCGCGGCGTCGATGATCGCGCTCACCACATCGCCGCCCGCCAGTGATACCTCCGCCGCTGCAATCAGCTCTCCGGCCAGCGCGCCTGCCTGCTCCAGACGCGGGACGGACACGCCCGCGGCCGTCTTCGCCCCAATCGCCGCCTCCAGCGCCGCCAGCTTTACCTTCGCGAGATCGATCAGGTCCTGCGCACGCGGGGCGCCCAGGATCTCCGCGATCAGCCGCGCAGCCTCCGCGTGCGCGGCCTCGATCTTCGCCCGGAACAGCTCGCGGTCGCCGGCCTGACGTGCCGCGTGCGCTTCCTGACGCAGCGCGTTCAGCCCCGCGAACAATGCCTGCGCCGCCTCCGCCCCCTGTTCCGCCACCACCTTCGCACGTGCCTCCGCCAGCAGCCGGCCCAGCACAGGCACACCCGTGCCGCGCCGATGCGCTGCTGACATCGTGCCCATGCCACCCTCGCCGTAGCCGTAGCCATCCCCCATCACGTCGAAGGATGCCAGCTCGTAATCGACGACGTCCGCCACGGGCGCCACCGGGTCGTCCGCGCACGCGGCCGACAGCAATACCACCATCATCGTCGCGAGCCCTGCCACCGATCGCCTCATCGTCCCCTCCATACGTCGGATGTGCACTGCCACCTGCAATGTATACGCGCAAGCGGCCGCAAGCGTTGGGCGTATCGACGTCCGCCCGCCTACCATGTGCGCGCAAGTGCATCGTAGCTACCTCGGCGGGGACGCCCTCGTGAGCACCGGCGGCATCGACAAGAACGCCGCCGGGATCCGCACCATATCACCGCTGGCCTGGATGGCTCGGAACGTCGGTGTCACTGCCTACGTCGTAGTGGCCGCCGACCGGGCGCCAGGCCGCGCGGGGCCGGCTTCACGCCTGCGGATGTTGCGCCTGGGCAGGCCGCGTTATATCTTTCTATCCGGATATGCGAATGAAGACCACGCCGGACCGGGACCTCCACGCGACGATCGGGTCGCTCGCGGACGCCACGCGCACGCGGCTGCTGCTGCTGCTCGGGCGTCACGAGCTGAGCGTCAATGAGCTGTGCGCGGCGGTACAGCTGCCGCAGTCGACGGTGAGCCGCCATCTGAAGCTGCTGTCGGACGAGGGCTGGCTGGTGACGCGGTCGGAGGGGCCGAGCCGCTACTACCGACTGGCGCCGCGGCTGGAGCCGACGGCGAAGCGGTTGTGGCAGGTGGTGCGTGACGGGCTGGCAACGCAGCCGGAGGCGGCGCAGGACGAAGCGCGCGCGACGCAGGTGCTGAGCGAGCGTCGCACGCGATCGCAGGAGTTTTTCTCGACCACGGCCGGTCAGTGGGACGCGCTGCGCGCGGATCTGTTCGGTGCGCATGCGGGATTTGCGGGGCTGCTGGGTCTGCTGGATGACGACGTGGTGATTGGCGATCTCGGCTGCGGCACGGGTGTGGTGGCGGCGGAGCTGGCGCCGTACGCGGGTCGCGTGATCGCGGTGGACGAGTCGAAGGCGATGTTGTCGGCGGCACGCCGTCGTCTTCATGAGCGTGACAACGTCGAGCTGCGCGCGGGCGCGCTCGAGTCGCTGCCGCTGGATGATGGCGAGCTGGACGCGGCGGTGATGTCGCTGGTGCTGCACTATGTGCCGGAGCCGGTCGCGGCGCTGAGCGAAGCCCGCCGCGTGGTGAAGCCGGGCGGCCGGCTGGTGGTGGTGGACATGATGGCGCACGGCCGCGCGGAGTACCGCGAGGCGATGGGTCACGTGTGGCAGGGATTCACGGAAGAACAGGTGCGTGCGTGGCTGACGGAATGCGGTTTCACGCGCGTGCGTTGGCGGGGCCTGGCGGCGGAGCCGGGCGCGAAGGGCCCGGTCCTGTTCGCAGCGAGTGGCAGAGCAGCGTAAACGGATCGTACAAACCAGAGGAGAGACATGAGCACAGTGATGGCTGATCGCGAGATGGAGACGGGCGCACGTCCGGCATACAAGGTGGCGGACCTGTCGCTGGCAGAATTCGGTCGCAAGGAGATCCGGCTGGCGGAGCAGGAGATGCCGGGGCTGATGGCGATCCGCGAGGAGTTCTCCGCGCAGAAGCCGCTGAAGGGCCAGCGCGTGATGGGGTCGCTGCACATGACAGTGCAGACGGCGGTACTGATCGAGACGCTGGCGGAGCTCGGCGCAGATGTGCGCTGGGTCTCGTGCAACATCTTCTCGACGCAGGACCACGCCGCCGCCGCGGTGGTGGTCGGACCGGACGGCACGGTGGATGATCCGAAGGGCGTGCCGGTCTACGCCTGGAAGGGCGAGACTCTCGAGGAGTACTGGTGGTGCACGGAGCAGGCGCTGCTGTGGCCGGACAACGGCGGCCCGACGCTCATCGTCGATGATGGCGGCGATGCCACGCTCCTGATCCACAAGGGTCTGGAATACGAGAAGGCCGGCAGCATCCCGGCGTTCGACGAGGAAAACGACCCGGAGGAGTGGGGCGTGATCCTGGACCTGATCCGCCGCATCTCGTCGGAGGACCCGACGCGCTGGCAGCGTATCGTGCCGGACATCATCGGGGTGTCGGAGGAGACGACGACCGGTGTGCACCGCCTGTACGAGATGGAGCGGGCGGGGACACTGCTCTTCCCGGCCATCAACGTGAACGACTCGGTGACGAAGTCGAAGTTCGACAACATCTACGGCTGCCGTCACTCGGTGATCGACGGCCTGAACCGGGCGACGGACGTGATGCTGTCGGGCAAGGTCGCGGTCGTGTGCGGCTACGGCGAGGTGGGCAAGGGGTGCGCGCAGGCGCTGAAGGGCCAGGGCGCCCGCGTGATCGTGACCGAAATCGATCCGATCTGCGCGTTGCAGGCGGCGATGGAAGGCTTCCAGGTGACGACGCTCGAGGACGTGCTCGAGACCGCCGATGTCTTCATCACGACGACCGGCAACCGCGACGTCATCACGGCGGACCACATGTCGCGCATGAAGGACAAGGCGATCGTGGGCAATATCGGCCACTTCGACAACGAGATCGACATGGCCGGGCTGAAGAAGATCAAGGGGATGGAGCGGATCAACATCAAGCCGCAGTACGATGAGTTCCGCTTCCCCGACGGCCACAGCGTCATGATTCTCGCCGAGGGCCGGCTGCTCAATCTCGGCTGCGCCACGGGTCACCCGTCATTCGTGATGAGCGCGAGCTTCACGAACCAGGTGATGGCACAGCTCGAGCTGGCGGACAACGCCGACCACTACGAGAAGAAGGTCTACGTGCTGCCGAAGCACCTCGACGAGAAGGTCGCGCGCCTGCACCTCGACAAGCTCGGTGTGAAGCTGACGCAGCTCTCGCCGAAGCAGGCGGACTACATCGGTGTCCCGGTGGACGGGCCGTACAAGCCGGAGCATTACCGGTACTAGGAACGAACCCGGGGGCGGGATCGTGTTCGTGTGCGTGTTCGGGTTTTCCCGATCCCGATCCCGGACACGCTCCCGATCCCCGATCCCGAATTCGTTCTACGTCAGCCAGTCGCAGTAGAGCTCAGGGCGGCGCTGCCTGAGGAAGAGCTGGCGCGCGTGGGACTCTGCGTTCCGCGCGTAGTTTATATCCGTGAACAGAATTTCGTCGCAGCCCTGTGCGGCGCGTGCGATCACGACACCGTCGGGTGCGCACACGAACGATTCGCCGGCGAACTCGAGCCGGTCTTCCCTGCCGACGCGATTGCACAGCGCGGTGTAATAGCCGTTCTGAAATGCGGCGACGCGCAGCTCGCTCTCATAGAGGCCATCCGGCCACTCGCCTACGGCACCTGCCTGTGGAATGACCACGAGATCGGCGCCGCCGAGGGCGAGGGCGCGCATGTACTCGGGGTAATGACGGTCGTAGCAGATGGCGACGCCGATGTTGCCGGCACGGGTACGGTACACGGGCGCACCGCGGTCACCCGGCGTATAGTAGCCCTGCTCGTGGAAGCAGTCGTAATCGGTGATGTGCACCATGCGTGTGACGCCGAGGAGCGTGCCATCGGCGTCAATGACCGGCGACGAGTCGAAGGTCTCCCCGCGGTCGAGCTCGAAGAAGTTCAGCACGACGACAACCCCGAGCTCGCGCGCTTTCCGGCAGAACGCTGTCACGAGCGGTCCGTCCAGCGGCTCGGCGAGGCTTGCGACGTCGCCGTCGGCCGGAGTCTGGGGGTGGAACCACTCGAACGCGAGCTCGGCGTAGCATACGAGCGACGCGCCGGCACGCGCGGCCTGCTCCAGGCTGGCGAGGCCGCGCGCGATGTTGTCCTGCTTGTCCTTCGTGGCGTGCTGCTGTACGAGCGCGATCCTCATCGAATCTGATCGAGCTCCGACCGCACGGCATCCACCTGCGCACGCAGCTCGTCATAGCGCTCGTATGCATCGCGATGGGGGCGGTTGTCGCCGCGGCTCACGATGCCGTTGAGGTAGCTCACCTGCGCGGCGAGCATCGGCTGCGGGTACGCCTGCGGGCTGCGCGTGACAACGCGCTGCTCGAGCGCATCGATCCGCGCGAGGGCGCTGCTGTTGTTCGACAGCCGTTCGCGTGTGGCGCGCAGATCCGTCTGCAGCTGTTGCACGTCGCTCATCAGCTGCGCGACGCGCGCGGCCAGCGCGTGCTGCGCCTGCAGGTCGGCGGCCGTGATGCCGTCGGCAATCAGCCGCGGATCGAGCTGTACGACGATGGGTGCGGTGAGCGGCTGTGCGCCGGGCACCGTGAGCCGCGCGGTATAACTGCCCGGCGGCATCATCGGCCCTGAACCGCGCCCGCCGCCCGGCGCGGCCGCACGCAGATCCCACTCGAAGCGGTTCAGCCCGACATCGGTGCTGAGTCCGCGAGCGTTCGCGCCGGGTCCGCCGAAGCGGCCGGCTGCTGCGCCCGGCATGCCGGGGCGCTCCGCGGCGGGGGTTGCCGTGGCGGTGTCATTGGCGAAGCTGCGGATGACCGAGCCGGAGGCGTCGAGGATGTCGAGTGTCATGACGCCGCGCACCGGCTCGCGCAGGTGATAGTCGATCTGCGCCGGCTCGTCGCTGCCGCGATACGCCGGACGCGGCGTGAACAGGTGCGCGCGCGCGGCCGCGACACGATCGCTCAGCTGATGCAGCGGTGTCAGATTATCGACGATCCAGAAGCCGCGCCCCTGCGTCGCGACGATCAGGTCCTGGCGGTAGACCTTCATGTCGCTGATCACGGTCGCCGGCAGGTTCTGCTGGAATGTCTGCCACGTGCCGCCGTTGTCGAACGAGATGAACGTGCCGAACTCCGTGCCGGCGTAGAGCAGGCCCTCGCGATCCGGATCTTCCCGCACCACGCGCGTCGGATGGTCCTGCGGGAACCCGCTCGCGGGGCCCGACAGCTTCACCCACGTGCGGCCGTAATCGTCCGTGCGGTAGATGTGCGGCGTCCAGTCGTCGAACATGTAACGCAGCACGGCCACGTACGCGCCGCCCGCGCGGTGCGGTGAGGCCTCGACCGTCTGCACGCGGCCACCGCCCGGCAGATCCGGCGGTGTCACGTCGGTCCACGTTGCACCGTTGTCCCGTGTCACGTGGATCGGCCCGTCGTTGGCGCCGGTCCAGATCACGCCGCGCTCGACCGGCGACTCGGCCACCGTGTACAGGGTGCTGTAGAATTCCTCTCCCGTGATGTCGCGGGTGATGGGCGTGCCCGAGATGACGTGGCCGCGCGGATCGTTGGCCGTGAGGTCCGGCGAGATCGCCTCCCACGTGCGACCACCGTCCGTCGTGCGGTGCAGGAACTGCGACCCGTGATAGACGACGTTGGGATCGTGCGGCGACACGACGATCGGGGAGACGCGCTGGAAACGGTACTTGAGGTCGCGCGGGTTGTGACCGTACATGTTGGACGCGCCGACAGAATATTCCGTCGCCTGGCCGGTGATCTCGCTGTAGCGATAGAAGCGGCCCTTGCAGTTGCTGAAGAAGATGCGGCCGTTGCTGCCGGGCTGCGGCACTGCCGGGCCCGTCTCGCACCCGCCGATGTTCGTGCGCCAGTTCGTCGGGTCATCCGCGCGGGCACCCTCGCCCGTGCTCGGCACGCCGATCGTCGTGTTGTCCTGCTGGCCGGCGTAGATCCAGTAGGGGTACCGGTCGTCCACGTCCACCTGGTACAGCTCGGCGGTCGGCTGGTTGTTCTGCGAGCTCCACGTACGGCCGCCGTCGTTCGTGACGTTCACGCCGCCGTCGTTCGACTGGATGAACACGTCGGGGTTCGTCGGGTTGATCCACATCCCGTGGTTGTCGCCGTGCGGCGTGGACAGGCGCTGGAACGTGGCGCCGCCATCCGTGGACTTCCACATCGTCTCGTTGTTGACGTAGACGAGGTCCGGATTTCTCGGATCGACATCGACGTACGTGTAGTAGAACGGGCGGTTGAGCAGCCCGGCCTGATTGCTGACGCGCGTCCAGGTCGCGCCGGAATCGTCACTGCGAAAGAGGCCGCCGTGCACGCCGCCGGGCACGCCCAGCGTGCCGTCGCCGGCCTCGATCAGCGCGAACACGCGGCTCGGATTGCTCCGGGCGATGCTGACGCTGCTCTTGCCGATGTAGTCGCTCGGCAGGCCGCTGGTGAGCTTCGTCCAGGTGTCGCCGCCGTCCGTGCTCTTGTAGATGCCGCCCTCGCGCGCGCCGCTGATGATCGTCCACGGCTTGCGCTCGGCGCGCCACATTCCCGCGTAGAGCTCGTCCGGATTGGCGGGGTTCATGTCGATGTCCACGGCGCCCGTGCTGTCCGACACGAAGAGCACCTTGTCCCACGTCCGGCCGCCGTCGCGCGTGCGGAATACGCCACGCTCCGGGTTCGGGCCGAACGGGTTACCGACTGCCGCGACGAATGCGACGTCCGGGTTGGCCGGGTGCACGACCATGTCGCCGATCACGCCCGCCTTCTCGAGGCCGGCAGAGCGCCAGGTCGCGCCGGCGTCATCGGAGCGGAACACGCCCTTGCCGATCGACACGTTGCTGCGGATGGCCGCGGAGCCGGTGGCGACGTAGATGATCGAGGCGTTCGACGGTGCGACCTCGATCGCGCCGATCGAGCCGACCGGTATCTGGTCGTCCGTGATGTTCTCCCACGACCGGCCGGCATCCGTCGTCCGGAACACGCCGCCGCCCGTGCCGCCGAAGTAGAACGTGTTCGGCTGCGTGGCGTGGCCCGCGACCGCCGTGACACGGCCTCCGCGCGTCGGGCCGATATAGCGGTATTCCAGGCCATCGAGCAGCGCCGGATCCACGGACGCGGTGGTCCGGGGCGGCGCCGCCTGCACCCCTGCGCTCTGCGCACGGGTCGGCACGGGGAACGCGGCCGCTATGACCAGTGCAAAGGCGAGGGCCGGCGTGGTCCGGATCAGCTTCGGCAGCATGAGAGTCTCTCTGTGGCGGTCAGACGGGGAGCGGGCTTCGGGCACCGGCGAAACTAAGGCCTCGGGTCCTGTTCAACCAGTCGGCGCGCCAAATGCGTGATGGAGCAGCCGCGGGCACGCGCCGGGGACATAGCGCCGGCTGTGGGGTAGTTCCGGATGGTGGAAGCGGTAGCAGCCGGAGAGTCTGGACCTGCGCCGTGGGACCGGTATCAGACATGAGCCCATTTTTCGAAGACGGCAGTCTTGCCTATTTCGTCCTGGTGATCGCCGCCGGGGCGCTCTTCTCGGTCGCGCTGAGGCGCGCCCTGCGGGCACGCGCGCGGCAGCGGGTCGTGGAACAGCCCAACTCGCACTACACGTCGCCCGTCGTGCGGAACGGCGAGACCCGCCACCGCTGGCAGAACATTGACATGGAGCGGATCCACGAGGCCAACCGCGACGAGGTGTCACGCCTGCTCGAGCGCGTCCGGGCCTCGGGCGTGGATTCGATCAGCGAGCGCGAGCGCGTCTTCCTCGATCAGTTCACGACCGTCGCCCCCCCCAAGGCGCCCGCCGCGCCGCGCGATACGGGACGGCACATTGCGTCTGATCTCCAGCACCGGCCGGCCTGAACGAATAGGGGATCAGTCGTCCGGCGGTCTGCCCGTCTCGACCAGCTCGCGGTTGTACCACCAGATCGTCCGGCTCAGCTCATCGTTTGCCACGTTCGTGACGTACCCGCCGTAGACCGTGATGCCGAGGGCACCGCCCATGAGGAGGGCGCTCGACACGGGGCGATCGCTCCAGTTCGTCAGAAACGAACCGATCACGAACGCGGCCGGGCCGGCGATGTTCGCGATGAAGGCGCGACGACGGTACGTATCGTAGCGCAGGGCGTGGTAATACGCGGAGTCGGGCCGGGGGAACATGGGAGCGAGGCGTCCGCTGAATCCGGGCAGCACCACCATGACGCTGTCGTTCTGGCCGCGCACGATGGCCGCCGGTGTGGTGAATCCTGGCGCGCGGACGCGGAGCGCGCACTCGGCATAGCTGCAGGACCCGGGCGTCTGAGCGCCGAGCGGCCCGGCGAGGGAGAGTGCGAGGCCGCAGCCAATGAGCACACGCTTCATGCTTTCATCCTGATTCGAGACGGGTTACGCCAAAACGATACGGACCCGGTTCATCACCGTCCACCAGATTCGGCCGGCTGCATCGTGAGTCTGCGGGCGAGACGGCGCGCCAGCGCGAGGATCGTCAGCACGGTCGGCCGGCCCAGTGCCTCCGGGAACACGCTCGCATCGCAGACATATAGACCGCGCACGCCCGTCCCGAGTTCCGCATTGACCACATCGCCGATGCGTGCGGTGGCGCTCGGATGCGTGCCGCGCAGCGGTGTGCGGATGAGCGAGTCCGGGCGGCAGCCCGCGGCGACGAGAATGCGACGGGCGACCTCCTCCGCACGTTCCAGTCGCAGCGCGTCCGTCCTGCTCAGGCCCTTCGACACGCGGCCGCGCGCATCGATACCGCCGCTCACCTCGTCACGCACCTTGATCATCACGCCGAGCGTATGCCCCCAGCGCGGCCAGGTGAGCGGCCAGGCCGCGCCCTTCACGGCCATGATGATCGGATACATCAGCCACGGATCGATGAGCGTCGAGTACATCACGTCGAGCTCGGGATCCACGCAGCTCCACGTCATTGGCGGGTCCTCGCCCATGCCCGGCACCTTGCCGCTGCCGTAGACCATCACGGTCGTGTCCATGGCGACACCGTGACCCGCATCGATGCCGGCGGTGCGGAGCAGCATAGGCGTGCCGAGACCGCCGCCCGCCAGAATGATGTGCGGTGCACGGTACTCGAACGCACCATCAGTGCCGCGTCCGGCGACACCCATGGCGACACCATCTTCCACAATGACGCGGCTGACGCGCGAGCCGGAGCGCAGCACGGCGCCCGCCGCGACGGCGTCGTCCACGAACTCGCCGGCCGTCCATTTGGCGCCGCAGCGGCAGCCAAGCAGGCAGCGCGCGCCGCAGTCGAACGGACGCGCCCGCGCGGGGAGCATGAACTTGTCCTGCGGGCGCCAGTCCATGCCGAGGCTGATTGCGGCATCGGCAATGCGCGTGGAGCCGGCGCCGCGCAGCTCCGGTGCGAGCGGGGCGACGCCGAGCTCTGCGTGAAGCTCCGCCGCCTCCGCACGCACATCGACATGATGGCGTTCATGCAGCCAGTCCGGCGGCGGCGCCGAGCAGCCGGCATACATGGATGTCGCGCCGCCGACCATCAGTGGACGGACGATCTGCACGCCCTCCTTCGTGAAGAGCAGTGCGCGCTTCTCTGCATAGAGGAGTGCACCCGCGTAGGTGCCATACAGGGGATTGCCGCGCCAGTCGCGGCCGCGCTCGAGAATGAGCACGCGGCGTCCGGCACGGCTCATGTCGCGCGCGATGCCGGCACCGCCCGGACCGCTGCCGACGATGATCGCGTCGAACTGCTCGCTGCTCATATGCTCATGCGCGCCCGGGTGGATGCTGCTGCGTCGCGGTCACCGGGTCGGCTTCGGTTCGCGCGGTGCGAAGCCCGGCCACCGCTGATCCGCTGGTCGAATCGAAGTAATGCAGCCGCCCACGGTCCAGAGCAATGGTCAGCCGCTCGTCCACGCGGGGCAGGCGGTCGGGCGCCACGCGTGCGACCAGCTCCGTGCTGCCCGCACTCGCGTACACGAAGACCTCGTTGCCCATTGGCTCGACGGCATCGACCGTGACCTCCGTGTGCACGGCGTCCGCCGGGCCGCTGCCCTCCAGGTAGATGTCCTCCGGCCGCACGCCGATCAGGAGGCGGCCGTCCGTGAGTCCGGCGAGGTGGGTACCGGCGCCGGCGGGCAGCGGAACGCGCAGGCCGCCATCCATCGCGTGAACCGTTACCGTCCCGTCCTCTTCCTCGAGCGTGCCTTCGACGAAGTTCATGGCGGGGCTGCCGATGAACCCGGCGACGAACTGGTTCGCGGGGCTCTCGTAGAGCTCGAGCGGCGCACCGATCTGCTGGATGTGGCCCGCGCTCATGACGACTATGCGGTCGCCCATCGTCATGGCTTCCACCTGGTCGTGCGTGACGTAGATCATGGTGGCGTCGAGCTGGCGGTGCAGCCGTGCGATCTCCTTGCGCGTCTGCACGCGCAGCTTCGCGTCCAGGTTGGAGAGCGGCTCGTCGAAGAGGAACACCTGCGGATGCCGCACGATGGCGCGGCCGACTGCGACGCGCTGGCGCTGGCCGCCGGAGAGCTGGCGCGGCCTGCTGCGCAGGATCGCGCCGATATCGAGAATGTCCGCCGCCTCGCGGACGCGGCGATCGATCTCGGCCTTCGACTCGTTGCGGAGGCGCAGGGCGAAGGCCATGTTCTCGTACACCGTCATGTGGGGGTAGAGCGCGTAGTTCTGAAAGACCATGGCGATGTCGCGCTCGCTCGACGGGACATCGTTCACGAGGCGGTCACCGATGCGCAGCTCACCCGCTGTGATGCTCTCCAGACCGGCGATCATGCGGAGCGTCGTGCTCTTGCCGCAGCCTGACGGCCCCACGAGCACGACGAACTCGCCGTCGGCAACCTCGAACGTGGCGTCGTGCACGGCAACAAAGTCGTTGTCGTACACCTTGCGTATGCCGTCCAGTCTCACACTCGCCATTCGACCTCGCGCATGAATCGATCAGAGTTTCCGGCCGACTTCCTGTGGGGCGCCGCCACGTCCGCGTACCAGATCGAGGGCGCCGCCCTCGAGGATGGTGCCGGGCCGAGCATCTGGGACCGCTTTGCACACGTACCCGGCAACACCGCCAACGGTGATACCGGTGACATCGCGTGCGATCACTACCACCGCTACGCGGACGACGTCGCGCTCATGGCGCAGCTCGGACTCCAGTCGTACCGCTTCAGCATCGCGTGGAGCCGCGTCCTGCCCGACGGCCGCGGCAGCGTGAACCAGCGCGGCCTGGATTTCTACAGCCGCCTGGTGGACGCACTGCTCGAGCGTGCCATCGTACCGAACGTAACACTCTATCACTGGGACCTGCCGGCCGCACTGGATGACCGCGGCGGCTGGACCCATCCCGACAGCGCCCACTGGTTCAGCGACTACGCGTCACTGATGTACCGCACGCTCGGCGACCGCGTGGACATGTGGGCGACGCTGAACGAGCCCTGGGTCGTCGTTGACGGCGGCTACATGCACGGCGGCATGGCTCCCGGCCACCGCAGCCTGCACAAGGCAGCGCGCGCCGCGCACAACCTGCTGCGCGCGCACGGGGCCGCCGTGCAGGCGTACCGGGCGGAACGGAACGGCCGCATCGGCATTGTCGTCAACCTGGAGCCGAAGGACGCTGCATCGGAGGCGGCAGCCGACATCGCGGCGGCCGCGCGCGCCGATGCATACATGAACCACTTCTACCTCGATCCGCTCCTGCTCGGCAGCTACCCCGTCGAGCTGCAGGACATCTTCGGCGACACGTTCCCCGAGGTCGCGGCGGCGGACATGGACATGATCCGCCAGCCGATCGATTTCCTCGGCATCAACTTCTACAAGCGCGGCGTGACCCGGCACGATCCGGCGGCGTGGCCCGTCTATGCTTCGCTGGTGCCGCAGCCGCAGCACATGATGACCACGCTCGGGCCGGACTGGGAGGTATATCCCCCGGCACTCACGCGCACGCTGCTCCAGGTGCGCGAGCGCTATGGCGACATCCCGCTCTACGTCACGGAGAACGGCGCCGCGTTCTACGACCCGCCGCATTCCATCGACGGCGCGGTGCACGACCCGCTGCGCGTCCACTACCTGCGCGAGCACATCCGCGCCGCGCACGACGCCATCCGTCAGGGCGTCGATCTGCGCGGGTACTACGTCTGGTCTCTGCTCGACAACTTCGAATGGGCCGGCGGCTATGGGCCGCGCTTCGGCATCGTGCATGTGGACTATTCGTCGCTCGCACGCACGCCGAAGGACAGCGCACACTTCTACGCCGCCGTGATCCGCGCAAACGGCCTGCCGGGACCAGGCGGGGACGCCGGCGTCTGACGGCGGTGCGCCGGGCGACCAGCAGTCGACGCAGCGGCCGTTCGCCGCCTGAGCTCAACCCTCACGACTCACGCGGTCGCCCAGGGGAATGCTCGCCTGCACGTGGTGCTCCCCGCCGTCGCGCAGGAGCGGGACGATCAATGTCCCGCCATTTGCGCGGCCCGCAGTGCCGTCGAGCGTGATCTCACGCGCACCGCGACTCGCCTCGATCACGTACACGGTCCCCTCGGGCAGCCGCAGCCTCACACGGAAGCCGGGCCAGTCGTCCGGTATGCACGGTGTGAGTCTGAGCTCACGGCCCTCGTGCACATCGACACCGAGCACCGACTCCAGCGCGATGCGGAACATCCAGCCGGCTGATCCCGTGTACCAGGTCCAGCCGCCGCGTCCCACGTGCGGCTCGACCCCGTATACGTCCGCCGCGATGACGTACGGCTCCACCATGTAGCGCGCCGCATTCGCCGGAGTGCCGCCGCGTGTGGCGGGACTCAGCATCTCCAGCAGCCGGGCAGCGCGCTCCGTGCGCCCGTTCGCGGCGAGGGCGCGCACGGCCCAGAGGACGCCGTGCGTGTACTGGCCGCCGTTCTCGCGCACGCCGGGCAGGTAGCCCCTGATGTAGCCGGGATCGTTCGGCGTGCGGTCGAACGGCGGTGTCAGCAGACGGATAAGGCCCGCATCTTCATCGACGAGATGATGCTCCATGGCGTCGAGCGCCTGTGCGGCGCGCTCCGGCGGTGCCGCGCCGGAGATGACGGCCCACGCCTGTGCGAGAGCGTCGATACGGCACTCGTCACTCTGCGCTGATCCGAGCGGAGCGCCATTGTCGTAATATGCGCGGCGATACCACTCACCATCCCAGCCGGCATCGTTCAGCGCAACCGCCAGATGCTCGTGGTACGCGCCGTATGCCGCGACGCGGTCATCATCGCCGCGTGCGGCACACAGAGGCAGGAAGTCGCGCAGGATGTCGAAGATGAAGAAGCCGAGCCAGACGCTCTCTCCCCTGCCCTCGCGACCGACGCGGTTCATCCCATCGTTCCAGTCGCCGACGCCCATGAGCGGCAGGCCGTGCGCGCCGCTCGTGAGCGAGCGGTCGAGTGCGCGGCAGCAGTGCTCGTACAGCGTGCCGCTCGTGCCGGAATCCTCCGGCACCATGAACTCCTCATCATCGCCCGGCTCGAGCGGCTCGGCGCGCACGTAGCGAACGGTCTCGTCGAGGATGTCACGGTCGCCGGTGCGCGCGACGTAGAATGCGGTGATATATGGCAACCACAGCAGGTCATCGGAGAAGCGCGTGCGAATTCCCTTGCCCAGCGGCGGATGCCACCAGTGCAGCACATCGCCCTCCACGAACTGATGCGCGGCGTGCAGCAGGATCTGCCGGCGTGTGATGGTCGGATCGACATAGAGGAGCGCGGATGAGTCCTGGAGCTGGTCGCGGAAGCCGAACGCGCCGCCCGACTGCTGGTACGCCGAACGCGCCCACATGCGGCAGCTCAGGTTCTGGTACACGAGCCAGCCGTTCACCATGACATCAATGGCGGGCGACGGTGTCTCGATCTGAACCGCCCCGGCGCGATGCAGCCAGTGCGTGCCGACGGCCTCGAGCGCGGCGTCGATCCCGGCGGGCTGCGCGAAGCGGCGCACCACTGCCGCCGCCGCATCCTCGTCTGCTGCTTCACCGAGCAGGAACGAGCACGTCTCCGTCGCGCCGGGTTCCAGTACAATGGTGCGGGACTGGGCGAAGCAGGGGTCGCAGCCGGCGCCCGTCCAGCCATCCAGCCGACCCGCGCGGACTGCCGCCGGGGCGGCCATGCGCCCGTGCACGCCGAGGAACGCTCGCCGGTCGGTGGTCCACGACCCCGCGTCGGCGGCACTCCCTGCCGGGTCAACGCCGTCCGGGCGGGCGGCGCCCTGTATTACCGCCGCAAATGCGACGCGGCCGGAGAACTCACCGCGTTCCTCGTTGCGCGCCATGAGCGCATCGACGGCGTGAGCGCGCCACGTGACCACCCGCCCGCGCGTCTCCGCCTCGTGTGCGCCGAGCACCAGCTGCGCATACCCGTAGAGAGTCAGGCGACGCGAACGACTGCCCAGATTCGTCAGACGCACGCGCGCGATGCGGGCCGGCGCGTCGGCGGGAACGAAAATGGTGGTCACATGTGCAATCCCGCCGCTCTCGTGCAGGAACCCTGTGGACCCGAAGCCGTGCCGCACCTCGTAATCACCTTTGCCCGGTGACGGTCCCGGTGTCGGCGACCACACCGCTCCGGTCTCGTCGTCCCGGATGTAGAGCGCGTCGCCGTGCGGGTCGGTCACCGGGTCGTTGAACCAGGGCGTGATGCGATTCTCGCGGCTGTTCGCGGCCCACGTGTACATCGCGCCGCTCTCCGACACGATGCAGCCGGCCTCTTCGTTCGCCATCACGTTCACCCACGGCAGCGGCGGCCGTCGCGGGGCGCCGTTCTCTGCCGGCATGCGGATGACGTAGGCCGTTCCGTCCGGCTGGAAGCCGCCCCAGCCGTTGTAGAAGCGGAGGTCTCCCGCCTGAACGGGCCCGGCGGCTTCCGTGCTTTCGCCTGCGGCCCGTTCGACGTCCGCGATATCGGCGGGCGCGATATCGGTGGCCGGGTCGTCCGTCGGCGCGTCCCCCGCGGCGTTGTCAGTCGCCGCCACTCCCTGCACTACCGGGTGATCGGCCGGCGGGATGCGGAGCGGCTGAGTCTGCTCGTCGCGTACATGCAGCTGCTCGCGCCAGCGCTGCGGCAGACCGAGCGCGGCGAGGCCATCGCGCGGGGGCGGTGTGCAGGTGACGAACGAGGCAGCGGCAGCGGCGACGTGCGGGAGCTGGTCGATCGTGTGCAGCACGAGGTCGCGCGAGGCGGCTCCGGCGAGGACCGAGATGACCGCCGTCGCGGCACCGGGCTCCAGCGTGATGACGCGGCGCATGCTGAACACCGGATCGAGCACATTGCCGACCGTGCCGCTCAACGCGCCACCGCAGGCGAACGCCGCCGGATCGTGGACGTCCCTGCCGCGCCCGAGAAAACGGGCGCGGTCCGTCTCGTACTGCGCCGCGCCCTCCCCCGAATCAACGAGGAGGCGGTGTGCGGCCCAGAGCGGCCGGTCATCCGGACTGCGCGCGCGCCGCCACGCCAGCAGGACGTCACGCGAGGGATCGTGCGCCGTCTGCACGAACAGCTTCGAGAACGCCGGATGCGCCGCATCGGCGGCAGGCGTATTGAGCGCGAGCTCGGCGTACGTCGTGATCTCGAGCGTGCGCGTGACCGCACCGGTGTTGCGAAGCGTCAGGTGCCGCAGCTCGGCGTCGAGGCCCGGCGGCACGCAGATCCGCGTCGTGCACTCCACTCCGTCGGCTTCACTGTACAGCTGCGCGATTCCGCCATCACAGCGGAACGTGCTGTCCGCCGGTCCGGCCGCCGGTCCCGCCGCAGGCGTCCGGAACGTGCCGCGCTCGACGTCGCGCAGGTACATGTGCACGCCGTCCACATCGCGCGTCGGATCCGGCACCCAACGCGTGAGCGCGAATCCGTCGAGCGCACAGAAACCGCCGCCGTTCGCACTCAGCAGTGTCGAAAAGCGGCCGTTCGAGAGGAGCCACGCCTGATAGCAGGTATCGTCGCCCCGCGCATCTTCAATGTCTTTCGGGTTCTGCATTCTTTCCTTCATGCGCGCGGCCAAGCTCGCGTCGTCAGTATCTGTCAGGCGGCGTCAGACCGCGTCGTCAGTATTCGATCCGGACACGGGCCGGCCAGCGATCGAGACGAATCTCACCATCGGCGGTCGGCCGTACGTCCCGCCCGTCCACGATCGCCCGCCGGATCGGACGTTCGCCCGGCGGACTGATCACGATCCCGGCCGCCGGCACACGGATCCCGGGATCCAGCGCGATCTCGAGTCTGTCATCGCTCATGCGCATCGTGTAGCCGACGGCGCCGGAGGGCGTGCGCAGGCCGCGCACCCGGACATTCCCGCCGCCATCGAGCCACTCGGGCAGGACGCCCGCGCCGATGACCAGCGCGCCATCGTATTCGCGTACATGGGCGAACATGTCCGTGACGGAACGGATGAAGTCGGAGCCGACCCAGCCATGCGGCATGTCACCGATGAAGCGTGGCTCGTCACGATCGCGCGCAACGACCTCGGCCCAGTGGTTCCACCCGGAAGGCCGCACGTCGCGCAGGAACCACTCGAGCGCCTCGTGCGCGCGGCGCCGCTCGCCCAGGCGCACGAACGCGCCGACGACCCGCAACTCGTATGGTGTGTAGGCATCCCATTCGACG
>DATHUY010000003.1 GCA_035461765.1 Longimicrobiales bacterium | reverse complement strand
CGTCACTTCCAGCGGCGTGTTGCAATAGCTGCACGCCAGCACGCGCGACCCTTCGTCCGCCTCCAGCTCCACCGCATCCCGGTGACCGCAGACGGGACACCTGTACGTCCCGTACAGCTGCGCACCTTCAGTGGCCATCATCTTACCTCCAGTGCCGGCGTTTACGCTCCGGGACCCGCGGGAGCGAGATGTATGCCACATGGCATACTCACGACCCGTCGGACGCACGCCCGCCTCTTGAACGGTAATACCGAACGGCGCAAAAGGTCAATGGATGCGAGCGGGGCCGCGTGTGCGACGCGGCCCCGCATCTTCCTATATAACCTGGATTTGGAGCCTGCGCCTTAAAGCGATTTCGCGATGTGGGCGGCCAGGTCGACGCAGCGTACGGAGTACCCCCATTCGTTGTCGTACCACGCCATCACCTTGACCATGCGGTCCTCGACGACGAAGGTCGAAAGCAGGTCGACGATGGAGCTGGCCGGGTGGCCGATGTAATCGACGCTGACCAGCGGCTCCTCCGACACGTCGAGGATCCCCTTCATCGGACCGGCAGCGGCGGCCCGGAACGCGTCGTTGACCTGTTCGACGGTCACGTCCTTCTCGAGCTCGGCCGTCAGGTCGACGACGGATACGTCGGGCGTGGGCACGCGCATCGACATGCCGTCGATCCTGCCCTTCAGCTCGGGGAGCACGAGGGCGGTAGCCTTGGCCGCGCCGGTGGTGGTCGGGATGATGGAGAGAGCGGCCGCGCGGGCGCGGCGCAGGTCCTTGTGCGGCAGGTCGAGGATCTGCTGATCGTTGGTATACGAATGGACGGTCGTCATGAGACCGCGGCGGAAACCGTAGTTGTCGAGCAGCACCTTGACGACGGGCACCAGGCAGTTGGTGGTGCAGCTGGCGTTGCTCACCACGTGATGTGAGGCCGCATCGTACTTGTCGTGGTTGACGCCCATCACGATCGTGATGTCCTCGTTCTTGGCGGGCGCGGTGATGACGACCTTCCGTGCGCCGCCATCGATGTGCTTGGCGGCGTCCTCGCGCTTGGTGAAGCGGCCGGTGGACTCGAAGACGATGTCGACGCCCAGGTCCTTCCAGGGCAGCTGAGCCGGGTCCTTCTCGCTGAGGACGCGGATGTCATCGCCATCGACGTTGAGACCGTCGTTCGTGGCCTTGACGACACCGTCGTAGCGTCCGTGAACGGAGTCGTAGCGGAGGAGGTGCGCCAGCGTCTCATTGTCCGTGAGGTCGTTGACCGCCACGAAGTCGAAGTCGGCGTTCCGTTTCCGTGCCGCGCGCAGGATGTTGCGACCGATGCGCCCGAATCCATTGATGGCTACGCGCGTGCGTCCTGATTTACCCGCCATTGTGCCCCCGTCATTGTAGAGTCAGTCCGCGGATCTCGAAGGCGCGGACGAACGTGATCAGTCGAACACAGCAGGCGCCGGCGGCAGCGAGTACGCCGGCGCACTCGGCGGCCGTCGCTCCGGTGGTGAGCACGTCATCGACCAGCAGTACATGCAGGCCCGTCACGTCGGCCGCCGGGGCGAATGCCCCGGCCACGTTAGCCGCACGCGCAGCGGGCTGCAAGGCCGTCTGGGTCTGTGTGCCCGAGACGCGACGCAGGAGAGGGAGCATGTCGCGAGACGTGGCGTGGGCCAGCGAGGCCGCGAGCAGCTGGGCCTGGTTGTAGCCTCGCTCGCGCAGCCTGCGCGCGGTGGTGGGCACGGCCGTGATGACCGCCGGCTCGTGAGTTTCCGCGGGCCAGCGCACACCGGCCATTTTCTCTCCGAGCGGACCGCCCAGAGCGCGCCAGCCGCGGTACTTGAGCTGATGCACGAGGCGGTCTGCCGGCGGCTCGAGCAGGCAGGCCGAGCGGGCGAACCGCAACGCGTCCGGCCACTCCCTGCATTCGGGACAGGTGAATGAATCGGTTTCGATGCCGGTCATGCGCTTTGGTGCGCCACAGCGGGGGCAGACCGGAGCGGGAGGAGCGCGCAGGCGGGAACGGCACCGCCGGCATACGAGTCTGGCTGTGTCGCCGGGCGCGATCAGACCGTCACAACCGAGACACACCGGGGCCAGCACCAGGTCGAGCAGGGCGTCGATGACACTCATGCTCCGAGATGCAGCCGTTGGCGGGGCGATGCCATGGCTGGATGGAGTGGGGTGACGTCGGGCCCCGCATTCGAATGCCCGCACTGCCAGCGCCGGCCGGGTGTCCGGACAGCCGCGTTCAGATTCGATCGAGTCGACTGCGTGCCGCGACCGGCCGCGTGTCAGCTCCGCTCGAGCGCCTGGCGCATCACATCGATCGGGGGCGCGCCGCCGAACCAGCGCGTGAACGCTGCAGCCCCCTGCGCCAGCAGCATCTCCGTCCCGTCGATGGCCGGTATGCCGAGCTTGCGCGCCTGACGCACGAAGGGCGTGGGACGATCGCGCCGGTAAACGATATCGACCGCCGCGCCCGCGCCGCCCAGTGCGGAGAGATCGAACGGGAGAGCATCGCTGTCGTGCATGCCCACGGCGCTCGCGTTGACGACGAGGTCGGGCCTGACGCCGGCCATGTCGTTGACGGACGTGATGACCCGAACGGTGGTGCCATCGGGATCGAGGCGTGCCGCGAGCAGGCGCGCGCGGTCCGGCGAGCGGTTGATGAGGGTGATCGAGGCAGCACCCGCATCCATCAGTGCACATGCAGCAGCCGCGCCCGCACCGCCCGCGCCGATGATGAGCGAGCTCGTGCCGCCCAGATCGGGAAGCAGCTTGGTGGCCGCGTGGCGGAAGCCTTCCACATCGGTGTTATCGCCGCAGACTGTTCCGTTTTCGCCCCAGAACGTATTGCAGGCCGCTGTCCGGATGACGTGCGGCGTGGGCCGCTCGATGCATTCGGCGGCAGCCGCCTTGTGCGGCACGGTGACGTTGCCGCCGCCGTGCGCACGGCAGAGTGCCCGAATGAGGGGGCCGATGGACTGGCGGTCACACTGCAATGCCGCATAGACGGCATCAATGCCGCGATCGTGCAGGGCCGCGTTCTGGAAGATGGGGGATACGGAGTGCGCGACCGGATCACCAAGCAGAAGGAACAGGCGGGTCGCGGCCGTGGGCGTGTGTGACATTCAGGGCGAGAGGATCGGCTCCAGCCGGTCGAGCAGGCCCGCTACCGCCGCCTCGATCTGCTCGAACGCTTCGCGATAATGCTCGTGGTCACCGCCGAACGGATCCGCCACGGGTTGCGCGTACCCCTCACCTTCCACGAACTCCGTGACCAGCGATACCTTGTCTCCCCCACCCAGCTCCCGCACGACGTGCATGTGCGATGTTCCCATGACGAGCACCAGATCCGCCCACTGGACCAGCTCGGCAGTGAGCGGCTGGGACGCATGTGAGTCCAGCTCCAGACCGTGTTCGCGTGCCACATCCACGGCTTCAGGCGATGCGGCCGATCCGACCACGGCGCCGGTGCCGGCGGAGCCCACGTCGACATGTCTCCAGCCGCGCTCGCGCAGGAGATCGCGTGCGATCGCCTCCGCCATCGGGCTGCGACACGTATTGCCGCTGCACACGAACAACAGATTGTACGTCGTACCCCCGGCGCGGGGCGGCACTGAACTACCGGACATCGATTCCGATCCCTGCCAGCTGGTTCCGCAGATCTTCCGTTGCGACCGCCCCGGCGCGCAGAATACGGGCGGTATGGTCCTCCACTGCGAGAATGGTGGAGGACGGCGATTCAGGCAATGTCCCGCCATCGAGGACGAGCACATCGCTCGCGTCGAGCGCCTGCAATGCCGCGACTGCGGCTGCGGCATCCCGCGCGGGCGGTGAGCCGGGCGCGTTCGCGCTCGTGGACGTGATCGCTCCGCCCCACGCCCGCGTCAGAGCCCGCACGAACGGATGTGGCGACGCGCGCAGTGCGACGACTCCTTCCGCGGAGATGATGCCTTCAGGAAACGTGCCCTCCTCCGCCGGCAGCGCCAGGGTCAGGGGACCCGGCCAGAATCGCGAAGCGATGGCCCGGGACGTGTCCGACCAGCGCACGCCATGCACCTGATCGGGGCCATCGACGAGCAGCAGGAACGACTTGAGCGGCTCTCGCCTCTTCAACCCCCGCAGGGCGGCGACCGCGGCCGACGTGACCGCACCGCCGAAACCGTACACCGTCTCGGTCGGATACGCGATGAGGCCGTCGCGGCCAAGATGGTCGAGCACGACAGGCAGCGCCGCCGCGATCTCCACGGCGGTCCGAACGGGCAGCGATCTCATTGCCGGGCGAGCAGTGTTTCGGCGATGGCGATATCTGTCGGCGTCGTCACCTTCAGGTTCTCTGGCGCCCCCTCGACGACAACTACCTTGCCACCGTACCGTGCGACGAGAGCCGCATCATCCGTCGCAGACACGCCGTCCGCGGCCGCGCGCGCGTGCGCCTCGCGAAGGACGTCTGCCGGGAAAGCCTGCGGCGTCTGCGCGGCCCAGAGCGCGCGCCGGTCCGGAGTGCCCGTGATGCGTCCACCTTCATCGACCTCCTTGATCGTGTCGATGACGGGCAGGGCGGCAATCGCTGACCGCCCATCCGCGGCGGCAGCGACACAGCGCTCGATCACCGCAGCGGAGACGAGCGGACGTGCGGCATCGTGGACGAGAACGATGTCCGCCTCGACAGGCACGGCCGCGAGCGCATTACGCACGGAGTCGCCTCTCTCCGCACCCCCGGTCACGATGTCGATGCGCTGATCATTCATGAGCCAGTGCGGCGGTGCTGCGGCGAGCTCGGCGGGCAGCGCGACGACCACCCAGTGAACGTCGGCACGGTCGAGAAACGGCTGCATGCTGCGCTGGAGCAGCGGCCGGCCGGAAAGCTCGAGGAGCGGCTTCGCGACACCGCCCATGCGTCGCCCCGCACCGCCGGCAGGAATGACGACCGCGATACGCCTCACGGGCCGAACAGCTGTGCAATGAGCTCACCGACCGTATTCACACCTGTCACTTCGATGTTCGTCTGCTTCGCCGCCGATACCGCTCGCGCCGGCACGTAGGCGCGCTCGAAGCCCATGCGCGACGCTTCGGCGAGACGCCGCTCGATCTGACCGATGGGACGCAGCTCGCCACCGAGGCCGGCCTCGCCCAGGAATACCGACGTCGCATTCAGTCCGCGGTCGTACACGCTGGACGCGAGGGCGGCGACGAGGGCCGCGTCCGACGCGGTCTCGACGATGCGGACGCCGCCAACGACGTTCACGAAGACATCGAGGGAGCTGAAGTCGATGCCCGCACGCTTCTCCAGAACGGCGAGGAGCAGTGCCAGGCGCTGCCTGTCGAAGCCCGTCGTGACACGCTGCGGAGCGCCATAGCTCGCCCGCGTGCACAGCGCCTGCACCTCGACGAGCAGCGGCCGCGTCCCCTCGATCACCGCGGCGACGGCAGTGCCGCTCACGCCGCTGGCGCGGTCCTGCAGGAACAGCTCGGACGGGTTGAGCACCGGTTCGAGACCGCGTGCAGTCATGCGGAACACGCCGATCTCCTCGGCGGCGCCGAACCGATTCTTCGTGCTGCGCAGGACGCGATGATCCAGCTGGCCGGTCTCCTCGAAATAGAGCACGGTATCCACGATGTGCTCGAGCGTCTTGGGGCCCGCGACGCTGCCGCCTTTCGTCACATGTCCGATCAGGAACACGGCGGCGCCCGACTGCTTCGCGAAGCGCTGCAGTCGGGCGGCACACTCGCGCACCTGCGTGACGTTTCCCGCAGCGCCATCGATCTCGTCACTGTAGACCGTCTGGATCGAGTCCACGAACAAAGCGTCCGGGCGCTGTCGTGACATCGACTCCAGGATCGACTCCAGCCGGGTCTCGCCCAGGAACGTGACCTGCCCCGCCGACTCCGTGAGCCGGTCGGCCCGCATTCTGACCTGCGCTGCGGATTCCTCACCCGACACGTACAACGTGGATCGGCCACCCGCGTGAAGGCGCGCCGCAGCCTGCAGCAGAAGTGTGCTCTTGCCGATCCCGGGCTCGCCTCCGACCAGCACGATGGAGCCTGGCACGACGCCGCCGCCGAGCACGAAATCCAGCTCACGCATGCCGGTCGACCAGCGCAGCGTCTCGCCGCCTGTCACATCCTCGAGCTGCACGGGCTCGGCCGTGAACGTCGGCGGGGACGGGGTACGCTTTTCCCGCCGCGTCGCCTGCCTGGGCTCCTCCGAAAGTGTGTTCCACGCACTGCACGCGGGACACTGGCCTTGCCAGCGCGGCGTCTCGTTGCCGCACTCGATGCAGAAGTATACGGACTTGAGCCTGGCCATTACGGGCAGGGGACGGGGGCAGGTTGGCGCGTCCGGGCATGGAGGCGCCCACGGCGTTGCGGTAACCTCTTTCTCACGCAGAGCCGCAGAGGCGCGGAGACGCAGTGGGGGAACGTATGGACAGTGATCTGAATCGGGTTACGGGGGTGATCGTGGATTCGGCGTTCCGGATTCATTCGACGCTCGGGCCGGGGCTGATGGAACATGTCTATGAAACTATCCTCGCGCGGGATCTGCGTCGGCGAGGGCTTGGCGTCGAGCGGCAGTGGAGCATCTCATTCGATTTCGAGGGGTTGTGGTTCGACGATGCCTGTCGTGCGGATCTCGTCGTCGAACGATGCGTTGTCGTGGAGATCAAGTCCGTCGCCACGATTCTGGCGCGGCACCATAAACAAGTCCTCACCTACCTGCGTCTGCTCGATTACCGCGTCGGTCTGCTCCTGAACTTCGGTGCTCCAACGATGAAGGACGGCATCAAACGAATAGTCCACAAAATTTAATTTTAGTTGCCGTGTGCAAGTCGCGATTTTGCGCTATCCGCGAATCCAGCGCCACGCCGTAGACTTACCGCGGCTCCGCGGCTCCGCGACTCTGCTTGAAGGAGCGACCCGAGCTGCTCGTTCCCTCCCCCGAGTTACCGTTCTCTCCCCCTAATGCTGCTGCGCGTGCGAGAAGGATTCGAAGCGTGCGCACTCCTTGCGGAAGAACAGCTCGACGGTGCCGGTCGGGCCGTTACGCTGCTTCGAGATGATCAGCTCGGCCTTGCCCTGGATCCCCTTCTCCTGCGCTTCCATCGCCGTATGGTAGTATTCCGGACGGTAGAGGAACATGACCAGATCGGCATCCTGCTCGATTGAACCGGACTCTCGGAGGTCGGAGAGCTGAGGACGATGGTCGCTGCGCTGCTCGGGTGCGCGTGAGAGCTGGGACAGCGCGATGATAGGGACGTCCAGCTCCTTGGCGAGCGACTTGAGGCCGCGGCTGATGGCGCTGACCTCCTGCTGCCGGTTCTCCGCATCGCCGCCGCCGCTCATGAGCTGGATGTAGTCGATGACGATCAGGCCGAGGTCCGGCTGATCGGCCTTCAGACGTCGCGCCTTCGCACGCATCTCCAGGACGTTGACCGAACCGGAGTCATCGATCCACACCGGCGCGGTGTTCAGATGACCGGCCGCCTGGGCGAGCCGGCCGAAATCGTCATCCTGGAGCCGGCCGCGGAGCAGGCGTCCGAGATCGACGAGCGCCTCCGAACAGAGCATGCGCTGCACGACCTGCTGCTTCGACATTTCCAGCGAGAACATGGCGACGGGTGTCTGATGCGTGATTGCGGCGTGCAGGCCCACACCCGTCACGAACGCGGTCTTTCCCATGGAAGGACGGGCGGCGACGATCACGAGGTCGCCTTTCTGCAATCCGCCGGTCATCTCGTCGAGATCGTGAATGCCGGTGGAGATGCCGGTGATCCCGCCCTTCGCAGCCTGCAGCTGCTCGATCTTCTCGAACGTCGGATACAGGATCTTCTTGATCCAGACGAAGCCCTCGCGCTCGTGCGACTGGGCGACCTGGAAGATGCGCTGCTCGGCCTCATCGAGGATCTCCTCGACCGTCCGTTCACCGACGTCGTACGACTCGCGGATGATCTGTGATGAGGCCTCGATCAGGCGCCGCAGAAGCGCACGCTCGCGCACGATACGGGCATGATACTCGATGTTCGCCGCAGTCGGCACCGCGTCCAGCAGCTCGGCGATGTACGACATGCCGCCGACGCCCTCCAGCTCGTCCGTCTTCGTCAGATCCTCGCCCAGCGTTACCGGGTCGATGACCTGCCCGCGCTGGAACAGCCGCGCCATCGCACGGAACACGCGACGGTTGGCCTCACGATAGAACATCGTGTCGTCGACGAACTCCAGCGCCTTCGCGACAGCGTCTCCATCGATGAGCATGCCGCCCAGCACGCTGATCTCCGCCTCGGGGGCGTACGGCGGCTGTCGATCGGACGACGCGAACGTCGATGCTCCGCGCGCAAACGACGCGGTGTCGAAATCAAGCTTGTTCATCGAGTACTCTGCGCACCAGCTGAAAGTCCTGCCAGGCCACACGCGTCATCTGCGGACTGCGCAGCAGATACGCCGGATGATACGTGACGACGAGCGGCGTACCGCGGTATGAATGCACCGTCCCGCGCAACCTCCCTATGCTCTCCTGCGAATCGAGCAGCGCCTGCGCGGCAAACTTCCCGACCGCGAGCAGCACCCGAGGTGCAATCGCTTCCAGCTGACCATGCAGGAAATTCGTCGTGCATGGAGAGACTTCCTCAGGCAGCGGATTGCGATTGTTCGGGGGACGGCACTTCAGCACGTTGCAAATATACACCTCCGCCCTCGGAAAACCTGCACTCGCGAGCATCAGGTCCAGCAGCTTGCCGGCCCGGCCGACGAAAGGCCTTCCTGTGCGGTCTTCCTCCTGTCCCGGGGCCTCGCCCACGACCACCACGTCTGCGGTGGCGCTGCCCTCGCCGAAGACGACTGTACTCCGACCGGCGTGCAACCCGCACAGTGTACACACTGCCGCAGCGTTCGACAGCGCTGCCAGCCGATCAGCAGCGGGCGATGACGCAGCCGGGACCGTGCTCGGCGGTGTGTTAGTGACCGGCGGGGCGCTCGCGCTTCCGGCAGTAACCGCAGCCGCACGCGCCGATCCTGCTGCCGATCCCGGGCTCGTCAGTGCCTGAACGGCCTGCTTCGCCGTCATGCCATCGAACGCGATCTCGTTCACACCGAGGTCGGCAAGCTGACGCAGATACCGACCGAGCAGAGCGCGGTCGATGCTCACGGTTTCCTGCCCGAACGGGGGCCGTTGATCGTGGACTGCTTCAATTTGGTGCGCTCACACTGACGCATGCTTCGCGAGCCGGCGTGCGACACGGTCCAGCAGTGCGTCGGCGACGTCGGCCTTCGACATCAGGGGCAACTCCTCTTCATTGCCTTCATCGATGACGATGACGCGGTTCGTATCCACATCGAAACCTGAGCCCGGCTCATCGGCCGAGTTCAGCACGATGAGGTCGAGCCCTTTGTCACGCAGCTTCCCGCGCGCGTTGTCCCGGCCGTCGCCCGTCTCGAGCGCGAAGCCCACGATCACGGCGCCGGGGCGGCGGCGTTCGCGGGTAACACGCAGTACGTCGGGCGCGGGCTCGAGCGGGAGCGCCGCAGGGGCATCCTGCTTCTTCATCTTCCCCGCTGCCGGGCTGGCCGGTCGAAAATCGGCGACAGCGGCAGCCATGAAAAGGACATCGGCCTCGGCGACCGCGGCACCCACGGCAGCGGCCATGTCGTCCGCCGTCTCCACACGCTCGAGCGACGGACCGACGGGCGGCGCCACGTGAGCGGGACCCGCAATCAGCACCACGTCGGCGCCACGGCGCCATGCGGCGGCGGCAATCTCGAAGCCCATCCGTCCGGACGACCGGTTCGACAGCACGCGCACGGCGTCGACGGCCTCACGCGTCGGACCGGCGGTCACGACCACCCGCCGGCCGCTCCACACCGGGTCCGAGCCCAGCGCGCGGCCGATGTGCTCCAGCACGGTATCCGGCTCCTCCGCCCTGCCCGGTCCCGTTCCCTCACCGAACGCGAGCGGGCCGGTGGCGGGACCGACGATCTCGTAGCCAATCTCGCGGAGGCGTGTGACATTGGCAGCGGTCTGCGCGTGCGACCACATGTTGTCGTTCATCGCCGGACAGACGAGCACGGGGGCGCGGGTCGCGAGCAGGATGGCGGTGAGCAGATCGTTGGAACGGCCGGCCGCGGCCCGAGCAATGAAATCGGCTGTGGCGGGTGCCACGCAGACCACGTCGGCGTCGCGGGCGAGGCGGATGTGGTCGAGGGCATGACCTTCCGCGAGGATATCACTGAGGACCGGGCGCCCCGTAACGGCTTCGAAGGAGATGGCGCCGACGAACTGGCGTGCGGCGCGAGTCATGATGACATCGACGATCGCACCAGAGCGCGCGAGGTCGCGTGCCAGCTGAACGGATTTGTAAGCAGCGATCCCGCCGGTGATACCGAGTACCACGCGGCGGCCCAGCCAGGGCCGGCGGCCCGTGGCGACACCGGCTGCCGGCCGGCTCGCCCGACCCGACGCGCCGGCGTCGCCAGTCAAGGCTCAGGTCCCCCGGCGGCGGCGCTTGACGAGGGAGAACTCGACGCTGCCCGAACACAGTGTCTCGAGCGAGCGCGTGGTGAGCTTCTGTTCGACCTCGGCCGGAACCGCGTCGGACGGAAGTGCGTTCAGCTCGCGCGCGTAGCGTGCAGCGACCAGAACGCCGAGGTACTTGCTGCCCGAATTGTTCGCCAGCTCGTTCGGCGTGTAAACTCGCATCAGTGACTCCCCTGTATGATACCGTCGATGTCCGCTCTCAGCCCGTCCAGCATTTCGTCGAGGTGCGGCTGTCTCACCACCCGTTCGCGCTCGGCGGCCACGATCGCTTCAATGGTCCGAAGCGCTTCCTCGAAGTCGTCGTTCACCACGACGTAATCGAAGGCTTTCACTGCGTCCAGCTCCGCACGCGCCGTGCGCATGCGCGTCGCCAGCTCCTCGACACTCTCGCTGCCGCGTGAGTCCAGGCGCCGCTTCATCTCGGATACACTCGGCGGCAGCACGAAGATCAGCACGGCATCACCGATCACCCGCCGCACGAGCTGCGCGCCCTGCACGTCTATGTCGAGCACGACGGTACTGCCTTCGGCAAGCGCCGCCTCGACGCCGCTCTTCAGCGTGCCATAGCGGCGACCGTGCACGTGCGCCCACTCCAGCAGCTCGCCCCGCTCCGCCAGTTCGCCGAACTCCGCGTCGGACACGAACCGGTAATCGACACCGTCCTGCTCACCCGGACGGGGAGCCCGTGTCGTCGCCGACAGCGAGAAGACCAGATCCGCACGCCGTTCGACCAGCGCGCGCGCCAGCGATGTCTTTCCGGCGCCGCTGGGTGCTGCGATCACGAGCGGGAACGGCCTGTACTGCGACATCACTCGACGTTCTCGATCTGCTCGCGCAGGCGTTCGATCTCATCCTTGATGGCGATCACCTGGTGCTCGATCGCCGCGTCGTTCGCCTTGGAGCCGATCGTGTTCGTCTCGCGATTCATCTCCTGCGTCAGGAAGCTCAGCCGCTTCCCGACCGGCTCCGCGCCCTCATCGGCGAGCGTCTCGCGGAACAGCTCGATGTGCGATCGCAGGCGAACCATCTCCTCGCTCACATCCCACCGCTCGGCGATGTAGGCGATCTCGCGTGCAATCCGGTCCTCGTCGAGCGGCACACCTTCCAGCAGCTCGGCGACGACGCGTCGCATGCGATCGCGCTCGGCCACCAGGCGTTTCGGCGCGAGCGCCTCGATATGGTTCATCGTGGCCGCAATCGCACTCAGCCGCTCCTCCAGGTCCACCCGGAGGCGCAGCCCCTCGTCCTCGCGCATGGCGATCACTGCACGCGCGGCTGCTTCCGTCACGGCCTGCACGCTGGCGCTGTCCGGCACCCGTTCCTCGACCTCCGTCTCATCGACGACCAGGTCGGTAAACCGGCTCAACAGCGTCAGGTCCACCTCGCCGGGGAGCCCCAGCTCCTCCTTCAACGACCGCAGCAACCGCAGGTACTGCCGGGCGCGCGCCTCATTCACGCGGAGCGCGATCTCATCGCCGGCCCCGTCCGCCGTTTCCAGCCGGAGCGAGAAATTGACATGACCTCGCGGCAGCAGCGCGCGCAGCCAGTCGCGGATCTGCGGCTCGAAGCGATCGACCGCGCGCCCGACGCGGAGGTTGAGACTGAAGTAGCGGTGGTTCACGGTGCGCGCCTCGGCGCGCAGGCGTCCCGCCGGCGTGTCCAGCTCGGCCTCGCCGAACCCTGTCATGCTCCGGATCATGGACGCTCCGCAGCCGGATAAAGGTAGAGGAACGGTGCACCGGGGTCAACGCGGCGCACACCGGCCGGAGCCAGCGGAGCGGCACCCGCAGATGCCGGTACGGCACTCAATTCCAGAGATTCCATTTGACGCCGTAGAAGATTCTCGGTCCACGCTGAATCCGCCCCGGCAGATCCTCGATGTTGCCGAGAATGTCCTCCCAGCGGATGAAGGCCCTGACGTCGATGACGCGGATCTGGAGATAGCCGTCGGCCGTCGTGTAGGCCGGGAGACGAGAGTAGGCGCCGGCGCCATCGAGGGCGGCAGGATCGAATGCGAGAACCGAGCCGCGCATGTGTGCTTCGGCGCGCGCGAGAATTTCCAGGTTGCCGCTCTCGAGAGGCAGCGTATGCAGCTCGAGCGCCGTGCGCCACGAGCGCGAAGGCAGATATGTCCAGCCGTCGGCGTCCTGCCAGTCCGTGATCCAGCTGGAAAGCGTGAGGAAATCGGGCCAGAGCACCACACGGCCGTGCGCCTCGAGTCCCTGCGCGCTGCCCAGCGGCTGGGGCGCTGCGACACGGTCGAAATCGAGCCAGAACGGCCAGGCCCAGTCCTGTTCCAGGCTGACGAACGCCACGCTGCCCGATGCCCGACCCAGATCGAGCGCGACACCCGCGCGCCATCCGGTCCGATAGGAGAGGATGAAATCCTCGCCCACCGACTCGTCGAATGCAGGGGCACCGCGCGTTCCCAGGGTCATTTCGCCGAACGCGGACGCACCGGCGCGGGTGTCGGATGCGAAAAGGCCGCCAACCTCGGCGCGGACTCCGCCGTGCGTGGTCGAGCCGCCGCCATCCCAGGCCGAGAGAGCGGCGTCAGCCGAGAGACGGAGCGGGCCGGCGGTCGTCTCGAGCTCGACCTGCGCTTCGCCGACGGGCAGGTTGCCCAGCGAGCGGTACCGAAGCGACGCACCGAGCGCGGCCCACGGGAGCTGGAGGCCCGCCCTCGCACCGGCCTGCACCGATGCCCGCTCCGTCTGCAGATCCGGCGATTCCGCGTCGGGCCCCGGCATCGTCTCATCGAGCGTGGAGCGGCCGGCGTAGATCTCCCCGACGAAGCCGGGCGCGAACTGGTTGCGTGCGCGCACAACGATGTCCTGGCGCACGCGGTTCACCACCCACGGCGAGCTCGATTCCCGGTCCACCGTCCCGCGCAGCCACTCTACCTGGACGCCGCGCGTGCCATTGGTCCACGCCCATTTCGCCCAGCCACTGAACAGGCCGGCCGGCTCGGCGCGTCCGGTGCCATCGGTGTCCAGCCGTTCAATGCCGAGCGCGAGCGGACCGATGATCACATCGGGGGCGAGGAAGAGGCCGCGGAAGAGGTTGGCGGCCGGCACACCGATACCGGCCTCCACGCGGGTGTACGGCTGGCCGGCTTCCGGGAACTCGGTGGTGAGCAGAATCCGCAGGACGCCGAGGCGGCGCTGGACCCGCACTTCGCGCAGCTGGCCCAGCGCGAGCTGCGACAGATCGAACGTCGAGCCGGCCAGCGGGTCGATGCGATAGCCGTCGATCTCGATCTCCGTGCGCGCCGCGGTGCCGCCGAAGGCGGATGCGGCCTCGGGCTGAACGAACATGCCCGCGCGGAATGTGGTGATGCCGGGAATGCGTTCGAGCAGCTCGACCAGGCTGACGTCGGCTTCGCGCAGCAGCATCTCGCGATCCCAGATCCATTCCGTGCCGCCCGGCGAGGCGAGCGGGCGGGCCGGCATCGACGGGAAACGCACCGCGGGCGGGATGATGGTGTCCGGCTCCTGATCAGCCGGCGCGATCGTATCGGCGGGCAGTGTATCGCGTGGCACGGCCAGCGTATCGCGCTGCGGCCGGCGCGGCGGCGGCGGATCCTGCGCGTCAGCGGGCGAGCTGGTTCCTGCGGCGGCTGAGAGAACCAGTGCGACGATGAATCCGGTGAGCGCATGACGCGAGCTCGCGCCAGCTGCCGAGGTCATGCGGAGGCGCGCGAACGTACCCAGTCGATGAGCAGCCGTGTTGGCACTCCGGCCGCACCCTTGCGCAGATACGGCGCGGCCTCGTCACGGTATGCAGTGCCGGCAATGTCGAGATGCGCCCATGGCGTCTCGTCGGACACGAATTCCTTGAGGAACCAGCCAGCAGTGATGGAGCCGGCGGCACGGCCGCCGGAGTTCTTGATGTCGGCGATGGTACTGTCGATCTGCTCGCGATACTCGTCCCAGAGCGGCAGCGGCCAGCAGCGCTCCCCCGTTCTCTGACCCGCGGCACGCACCTGGTCGATGAGCTGACCGTTGTTGCCCATGAGGCCGATGGCGTGGTTGCCCAGCGCGACGACGCACGCACCCGTCAGCGTGGCACAGTCCACGATCGCCGCGGGCTCGTAGCGCTGCGCATAGGCGAGCGCGTCGGCCAGCGCCAGACGCCCCTCGGCATCGGTGTTCACGACCTCGATCGTCTTGCCCAGGAGCGAGCGGATCACATCGCCGGGCTTGTACGCGGAGCCGGATGGCATGTTCTCGGTGAGGGGCGCCAGGGCCACCACGTTGACCTTCAGCTC
>DATHUY010000002.1 GCA_035461765.1 Longimicrobiales bacterium | reverse complement strand
TTCTCCCACGACCTCGAATCCCGCGCCCTTCAGGATGTCCGCGAGCATCGTGCGCATGAACAGCGCATCGTCACAGATCAGGACCGTTCTCGCCATCGTGTGTTCCTCACTAATCGTTTTTGCTCAGCCGGGCAGCAGCCGCCCGAGCAGCACCTGCGGATCGAGAGCCGTGAAGTCCCCGTCCTGCATCTGTCCCCTGCCCACTATCCCCGCTGCACCATTCTCACGCTCGACCTGCGCCGGAGCGATGTCCACAACGTCCTCGACGGCCGCACCGATGCGGCGCGTGCCCAGGTCCATCAGCAGCAAGCGGTGGTCGGGGAGAGTTGCGGCTCTGCGCAGGCCCAGCACGGCGCCCATGTCGAACACCGTCACCACCCGCCCACGCACACCCGCCAGGCCGCACACCTCGGGACCCGCGCCGGGCAGCCGCGTGAACGTTCGCGGCGCGATGATCTCGCATACATGGTCGAGCGGCACGCCGAATCGCTTCCCGTCACACGAAAATACGACCCACGGGAGCGCGGCGGGCACGTGCGTTCCGGCTTCGGCGACGACGGCGTTATTCGACACTATTCCCGCTGGGACGCGACAGCTCGCGGCATGCGCGATGTTAGCACAACTCGGTCGGGTGCCTGAAGATACTGCCCGCCCTCTGCCGGGGTCAACCGCCGAGTGTCGTGGCTTCCGCCCACTCGGCCGCAGCCGCCAGATCCGGCGGCAGTCCGGCATCGAAGCGCATCTCCGCGCCGGTCCGCGGATGGAGGAAACGCAGGCGGGCTGCGTGCAGAAACTGGCGTGGCACCCGTTTCGCCAGTTCCGCGGCCCAGCGCCGGTCCGGCCCGCTCACCCCGCGCTCGGCGCCCTGGCCATACGTGGCGTCTCCGACGACGGGATGGCCAATGTGCGCCAGATGGACGCGGATCTGGTGCGTGCGCCCCGTGTCCAGCTCGGCCTGCACCAGATCGGCCGCCCGCCACCGGGCGACCCGGCGGATGCGGGTGCGGGCCGAGCGGCCCTCCGGCATGACGGCCATGCGCTTGCGGTCGTTGCGCGCCCGGCCGATGGGCGCGTCGATCTCCAGACTGTCCTGGGACAGGTGACCCCATGCAGCGGCGAGGTAGATACGTCGTACGTCGCGCCGCCGGAGCGCGTCCGACAGCGTGCGGTGAGCGGCGTCGTTCTTCGCGACGATCATCAGGCCTGAGGTGTCGCGGTCGAGTCGATGCACGATCCCCGGCCGGCGCACGCCGCCGATACCGGAGAGATCGCTCACGTGATGCAGGAGCGCGTTGACGAGAGTGCCGGAGCTGTGCCCGGGTGCCGGATGCACCACGAGGCCGGGCGGCTTGTCGATCACGAGGATATCGGAGTCCTCGTACACGATGGTCAGAGGGATCGGTTCCGGCCCGATCGTCGCTGCCACGGGGTCCGGCATGTCGATCTCGATGATATCGCCGTCACTGAGCCGCAGGCTTTTGCGCGGGGCGGCCCCGTTGACGAGGATACGTCCGTCCGCGAGCAGCTGGGCCGCGCGGGATCGGGAGAGATCCGGATGATGGCGGGCGAGCCAGGAGTCGAGGCGGTCGTTGTCCGCATCGGAAACGACGAGGCGCTCGCGCGGTGGCTCAGCGCTGTTCAACCCGCTGCTCTTCCTTCCAGAGAGAGAGCGCGAGAATGATCGCGCCCGTCGTGACCGCGACATCCGCAACGTTGAAGACGGGCCAGCGGATGGTGCCGACGCCGACGTCGATGAAATCGACGACACCGCTCTCGGAGCGGATCCGGTCGATCAGATTGCCGACGGCCCCGCCGCAGATCAGGGAGATGGAAACGAGGCGGACACGGTCGGCGACCGGGGTGAACCAGTACATGCCCACGAGTGCGCCGAGCGCGACGAGCGACAGTACGAGGAAGATGAACCGTGAATGCTCGCCAAGATGAATACCGAACGCGGCGCCGGGATTGTAAATGTAGGTGAGGCGCACGTACTCGCCGATGATGTCCATCTGCTGATACAGAAAGAAGTGCTTCTGCACGAGCAGCTTCGTGCTGATGTCCAGCAGCAGCACGCCGAAGAGCACGGCCATGAAAATCACTGCCTTCATGCCGCCACGCACCTGCGTCCGGTCCCCCTCCAGCGCACTCACGTTTCCCGCACTTTCCATATCCTCCCTCACGCGCGGCGCAGGCCCAGCCGGGCGGTCACGCCGTCGAGGTCGATCTCCTGCACAGCGTCACGCCATGCTTCATCCGGCGTGTCGCCTGTGGCGATCGAAACGGCCAGTGTCTCGCGCGCCACGTACTCGCCGTACTCCTCGACTGCCCGCAGCAGATCCGCGCCACCGAACACGCCCAGCTCTATGCGGTCGCTCACGGCCAGGCCGGAATCCTTACGCAGCCGCTGGACACGGTTGACCAGCTCGCGCGCCAGCCCCTCGCGGCGCAGCGCATCATCGATGGCCGGATCGAGCGCAATCGTGCAGCCTTCGTCCGACGCCACGACCAGCCCGCCCGCAGACTCCTCGATCACGTCCAGATCGCCGGGTTCGAGGACGTGCCCGCCACCCCCGACCTCGATCGTCACTGCGTCTCCGCGGCGGTAAGCTCTCAGCTCTTCGGCATCCAGCTCCCGAATGCGCTGTGCTGCCTCCTGCGTGCTGCTGCCGAAACGCTTGCCGACCTGGCGGAAGTTCGGCTGGGCGCGCAGCGACACCAGTTCGCCCGCCGCTTGCAGGAATTGAACCCGCTTCACGTTCAGCTCGTCCTGCAGCACCTCCAGCAGTTCTGCGGTCATCAGCGCCTCGTCGTGAACCACAGCCTGCAGCGTTCCGAGCGGCTGGCGCACGCGGATGCGCACCTCCTCGCGCGCCGCGCGGCCGAGCCGCGCCAGTACACGCGTGACCCGCATGCCCTCCTCCAGCCGCGGGTCGCGCGTTCCAGTCTCGGGGAAGCCCGCCAGGTGGACGCTCCGGCCGCCGGTCAGTGCGCGGTGCAGCCAGTCCGCGATGAATGGCGTGAACGGCGCCAGCAGCCGCGCGAGCACCTCCAGGACGTCATAGAGGGTGCGGAACGCGGCCCGGGTGTCCGCGGCGTTTCCGCTGCCCCAGAAGCGGTCACGGCTCCGCCGCACGTACCAGTTCGACAGGTCATCCACGATGAAGTCCCCGATCGCCCGGCCCGCGTGCGTAAGCTCGTACTCGTCGAGGTCGGCCCCGGTGGTGTGCACCAGGCTCGCGAGCCGCGACAGGATCCAGCGGTCCGTAACGCCGCGCTGTTCCGGCGCAGGATCGTCGTCGGACGGCGACCATGCCTCCAGGTTCGCATACAGTGTGAAGAATCGGTACGTGTTGGCCAGCGTGTCGAACGAGCGGCGCGCGGCGTCACCGAGCGCGGCAGGATCGAATCGCTTCGGGATCCAGGGCACGCTGGCCGTCAGGAAATACCAGCGGATGGCGTCCACCCCGAACGTGTCGATCGCGGCCCACGGGTCCACGACGTTGCCGCGGGACTTCGACATCTTCTGCCCGTCGGCATCCAGCACCAGGTCGTTCACGACGACGTTGCGGTAGGCAGGCCCTTCATCGAGCATGGTCGAGATCGCCATGAGCGAATAGAACCACCCGCGCGTCTGGTCCACGCCCTCGCAGATGAAGTCAGCGGGGAAATGCCTCCTGAACTCGTCCTGATTCTCGAATGGGTAATGCCACTGTGCATAGGGCATCGCACCAGAGTCGAACCAGACATCCACGACCTCGGGCGTGCGCCGCATCGTGCCGCCGCAGTCGCACGGGAACGTGATCTCATCGATGAACGGCTTGTGCGGATCGAACGGGTCCGGCAGATCGCCCGCGAGCGAACGCAGCTCGTCGAAGGAGCCGAGCGTCCGCACGTGCACGGGATCGGCATCGCACACCCAGATCGGCAGTGGCGTGCCCCAGTACCGCTCCCGCGAGATGGCCCAGTCGATGTTGCCTTCCAGCCATTCGCCGAAACGGCCGGTGCCGATCTCCGGCGGATGCCAGGACACCTGCGCGTTGTTCTCGAGCATCCGCTCCTTCACCTCGGTGGTGCGGATGTACCACGAGTCGCGCGCCATGTACAGCAACGGACTGCGGCAGCGCCAGCAGTGAGGATAGGAATGCGTTTCCAGCGAATAGCGGAACACGCCGCCACGCGCGCGCAGGTCCTCCACGAGCACCGGGTCTGCATCCTTGACGAAAAGCCCGCCCACCTGCGGGATGCCCTCGCGGAAACGACCTGCATCATCGACGGGACGATACATAGGCAGGCCGTGGCGCTGACCGGCTGCATAGTCGTCCGCGCCGAACGCGGGCGCGAGATGGACGATGCCCGTGCCATCGTCGGCTGTGACGAAATCCTCGAGGACGATGCGGAACGCGTTGCCGGCATCGGGCCCCTCGTCCAGGAGGTCGAACGGTCTGCGATAGCGGATGCCGTCCAGCTCGCCTGCCTTGAGGTGACGCACGACACGCGCGTCCTCGCCGAACAGCGCCTCCACGCGCGACGCCGCGAGGATGTACGTACGCTCGACCTGAGGCGTCGCAACCTCCACGTAGTCGACATCCGGATGCAGCGCGAGCGCGACGTTCGATGGCAGCGTCCAGGGTGTGGTGGTCCACGCGAGGAACGCGCGTGACGGCTCGTCGAGGAGCGGCGCCGTGAAGTAGATGGACGGATCGGCTACGTCCTCGTAGCCCTGCGCCACCTCGTGCGAGCTGAGCGCCGTGCCGCAGCGCGGGCAGTAGGGCACACTCTTGTGGCCGCGGTAGATCAGGTCACGCTTATCGAGCTGCTTCAGGATCCACCAGACGCTCTCGATGTAGCGCGGCTCGAACGTCACGTACGGTCGTGAATAGTCGAGCCAGTAGCCGATCCGCTCGGACAGCCGCTCCCAGTCCTCCTTGTAGGTGAACACGCTTTCGCGGCACACCTCGTTGAAGCGGGCAACACCGAGTTCCTCGATCTGCCGCTTGCCGCTGATGCCGAGGCGGCGCTCGGCCTCGATCTCGACCGGCAGACCATGTGTGTCCCAGCCGGCGATGCGCGTCACGTGGCGCCCGCGCATTGTCTGGTAGCGACACACGACGTCCTTGATCGTGCGGCTGAGCACGTGATGAATGCCCGGGCGGCCGTTCGCAGTGGGCGGCCCCTCGAAGAAGACGAACTCCCGCCCCTCCCGCGTCTGCTCCAGCGTCCTGCGGAAGAGGTCCTCCTCGCGCCACCGCGCGAGCACGTGCTCCTCGAGTTCGATTACACCGGCGGGGTACTGCGGATAGGGAGTCCGCGCTGCAGCATCGCTCACTTGTCATCCTCGAGCAGAGTCGGCAGCCAGCCATCATCCGCTGGCTCGTCCGGCTCCGCATCGTCAGAATCGTCCACCACGGCCTCATCGAGCAGCAGCTCGTCCGTCACGGGTTCATCCTCCAGGTGATAACCGGCGGCCGCCGCGTTGCGCAGCAGCGTCCGCATCTCCTCGTCATCCTCATCGTCGAGATCGAGATCGTCGTCCAGATCGAGCGCGTCCCCGTCCGTGTCGCCGCCAACGAGCTGGAGGTCGGAAATCGACCATGTCGGCGCGTCGCTCCACGGCTCCGGCTCGCCCAGGCCGATCGGGCCCGGCACGCCGTCGCCGTCTGCGTCCGCAGCGATTCCGTCGTACAGGCGCTCCTCACGACCGCCGCCCGACACCTCTGTCTGATCCGTGGTGCCCGCATCCGCGCCCTCCACCGGCAGCACGGACTCCGCGGCATAGGCGTCGGCCACCACTTCGGACTCGTCATCGACGAACGGCTCGGGCGCGAACGGCTCCTCATCCTCGTCTGCCACGTCGGACGGACTCGCCCCGAGCGCCAACGCGGACTCCTCGGCCACATCCGATTCATCGAGTACGTCCGGCTCCGCCGCAGGCGTCTGGATCTCTGCGCGGGCGCTCGCGGATGCCGCCGGCGCTGTCTTCTCCACCGGCGGCGTGCGGGCGTCCGGCGCGTCTTCCTCCGGCGCCTCAGCGTCCGGCCGATCTGCGTCGGGCACCGTGTGCGGGCGGTCGGACGCGCCGAGGCGCGTTCCCGCCGGCCGGGCTTCCGGTTCCGGCCCGGCCGCAGCAGCCGGAGGCAGCGCATCCGACACGCGGGCGGCCCGACCCGATGAAGTCGGGCGCTCCGCAGGCCGCGCAGCCTTCCCGCCGGCGCCGCCGGCGGCGCGCGCGATGACCGCGAGCTCGTCCAGCTCGCGTTCCAGAAAAGCGCGGTAATTGTCAATGAGCTCTTCGCGACGGGCCCGCACCTCGCGCAGCATCTGCTCCTCGCGCTGGCGCTCCTGTGTCAGGCTCGCCAGTGCCTCCGACGCCTTCTGCTGTGCCGAGCTGCGCAGCTGTCGCACCTCGGCCTCCGCAGTGGCGCGCATCTGCTCCGCCTGCTGCTCCGCCGTGCGTCTGGCCAGCTCCGCCTCCTGCGTCGCCTGCTTGCGCACTTCCTCCCTCATCTCCTGCGCAGAGACGAGTGCTTCGGTGAGCGCGCGCTCGCGGTCACGGTAGTCGCGCACCTGCTCTTCCTGGCGCCCGACCCGCTCCAGCAGACTCATGTTGTCGCGCACCAGCTCCTCGAGCCGGTCCGCCACCAGGTCCAGAAAGTCGTCGACCAGGGCAGGATCATAGCCGCGCATGGCGCGACGGAAATCGCCCTTCTTCTTTCTCACCTCGAGCGGAGTCAGGTCGATCATTGGGTTCGCTCTCCGAACAGGATCGTACCAAGTCGCAGCATTGTGCTTCCTTCCTCGACGGCGATCTCGAAGTCGCCGGACATCCCCATCGACAGCTCGGCGCCGCTCAGCCCCGCACCCTCTGCAATGCACCGCTCCAGCAGCGCGCGCGCACCTGCGAACGTGGCGCGAACTACCGCCTCGTCATCCGTCAGTGGCGCCATCGTCATGAGTCCTTCGCACTCGATCGACGGCAACGCCGCCACCTGCCGGATCTCCTCGACGGCCCGATCCGCATCGAAGCCGCCCTTGGACTGCTCGCCCGACACGTTCACCTGCACCAGGCCACGTACAGTGATGCCGGCGCGTGCCGCCTCCGCCGACAGCTCGCGCGCGAGCCGCAGCGAATCGATGGAGTGGATGCGATCGAAAAGCTGCACCGCCCGCCGGGCCTTGTTGCGCTGCAGGTGCCCGATCAGATGCCAGGTGACTGTAACGTCCGAGCCCTCCAGCTCAGTGCGCTTGGCGTCCAGCTCCTGGACGCGGTTCTCGCCCACGTCATGCAGCCCGGCTCCGGCGGCGTCACGCACCGCATCCACAGGATGCCCCTTCGTTACCGCCACTACGCGCACGGCGTGCCGCCGGCCGGACCGCTCGAGCGCACGCTCGATGCGCTCCCTCACCTGCGGCAGGTTCTCCTTCAGTCGTTCACGATACATCTGCGAAATTGTAGGTCGCGTCCGCGCAAAGATCAATCAGAATGTACCGGCAGAAAAAAAGGAGACCGGTCGGTTCGACCGGTCTCCTTCTCCCGTGCCGGGCCGCCTGCGCCCCGCTGCGTTACTTCGCAGTGAAGACGATCGGGATCTCCACCCACACCTGGACCTTCTTGTCGCGGTTCAGCGCGGGCGAGAACTTCATCTGCTGGGCGACGGCAATCGCCGCATCATCCAGCGCCGGATACCCGCTCGACTTCGACAGCAGCGTCTTCAGGACGCGGCCGTTCTCATCAATGAAGAAGTGAACGGTCGGGCTGCCGCCGATGCCCGCGTCTCGCAGCAGCGGCGGATAATTCCGCACGAGCGCCCGCTGCACGTCGGCCCGGTTCTGCAGCTCCGGCGCGACCGTCATCGGCGTGAATACCGGCGCCGCCGACAGATCCGCATCGCCCGCCGACGAGCTCGGCGGCGGCGGCAGGTTCTCGATCGGGTTCGCATCGAACGTCGTCGGTGCGATCGTGATGTCCTCGCTGATGTCGGCGGCACTTACCACCGGCGTCGCCGGACGCGCAATCTGCTCCGGCGGCGGCGGGATCTCGATGTTGTCCGGAATGTCGATGGCTTCCATCGACTCGGTCGTGATCGACACGTCCGCCGAGGACAGGTTGGGGAAGAACGCGAACAGCACCACGTGGAACAGGGCGGCGCCGGCGATGGAATACCAGAACCAGTCGCCGAAACCCCGCTTGAAGCGGTCGTTCGCAGTGTCGAAAGTGGACATCTGTTCCATTCTCTACCTCCGTTCGCGGGTCACCCGCTGTTCCAGGTTCGTGTAGAACGATACACGAACCGCGCCAGCCGCCTGCAGCTCTTCCAGGATCTGGTCGATCTGTGTGTAGGCGACGTCGCGGTCGGACCGCAGCATCACCACCATCGCCGTGTTCGCCGCATACATCGGGGCGATCACGTTGGATACGTCCTGCGTGGCATACAGCTGGTCGTTGATGTAGATCGAGCCATCCGACTCGACGTACACATGCAGCACGTCCTTGCGCGGCTGCTCCAGCTTCTCCGTCGCCTCCGCCTCCGGGAACACGACGTCACGATCCTCTTCCTTGCGGAACGTCGTGGTCACCATGAAGAAGATCAGCAGCAGGAACGCCATGTCCGCGAGTGAGGACGATGGGATCTCGCTTGCCGCCTTCGACTTCCGCTTCAGTCCACCCTTGGTCATCATCGTCCGCTACTCCAGGATCTGAAGCGAGATCTTGTCGGCACCAGCCGTCTGCAGCTGGTCCAGCACGTCCACCATGAACCGGTACGGCGCGTTCGGCGCCGTCTGCACCGCCGCGATCAGGTTCGGGTTGTTCGCCAGCTCCTGGCGCCAGATCGCGCTGATCTGGCTGGCCCGGACGCCCGCCTGGATCTGCGGGTTCTCGCCGCGCTGTATGTTCACCAGACCGTCCGGCTGCACCATCAGGAAGAGGATGTTCCTGGGCGGAACCTCTACCTCGTTCTCGGCCTCGGGGAGCACGATGCTGAGACCGCGCTCCTCGTCGAAGACGGTCGTCACCAGGAAGAACACCAGCAGGAGGAACGCGATGTCGGCCATGGACGACGTCGGGATCTCTCCCGTAGGCCGATTCTTCTTTCTCATCAGAGCCATTTGATCTCTCTCGTCTGCGCGTTCTTCAGGGGTTATGGCTGGTGATCCGAATCGGACGCAGCGCCTCGATCAGGCGTACCCATGCCTTCCACGGAGTCCGTGGCCGGCCGGGGGCTGTGTCTGGGTACCCCGGCACCAGCCGCGAGTGCCGCGGCTCCACCGGTGCGCTCCATGTCCCAGACCATGTTCAGGACGTGGGAGGTTCCCTCCTCCATCTCCATGATCAGCCTGTCGATCCGGGTGACGAAGAAATTGTAGGCAACGTTGACCGGGACGGCGATGATGAGGCCGGCGGCCGTGGTGATAAGGGCGATCTTGATGCCGCTGGCGACGAGCGCCGCATCGACCTGTCCGGCCTCGGCGATGGCGCCGAAGGCGGAGATCATGCCGGCCACCGTACCGAGGAAGCCGAGGAGCGGGGCGACATTCGAGATGGTGGCGAGCACGGCGAGGCCGCGCTCGAGGAAGCCGAGCTCGATGATGCCCGTGGTCTGGACGGCCTTCTCGATGTCCGCACCGCTCTGCCGCTCACGCACGCGGCGCAGGCCGGAATAGAGGATGGCGGCTACCGGGCCGGGCGTGTCGGCCGCTACGCGGATGGCCTGGTCCAGCTTTCCGCCGCGGGCCAGCGCCTCGACCTCCTCCAGGACCTGGCTGGAGCGGCGGCGCGCCGCCCAGAGGGTGTAGCCCTTGGCGATGATGACGCCGAGCGCGAACAGCGAGCACAGCAGGAGAGGATACATCCATGCGCCGCCGTCGTAGAGCAGCGACAGCAGGTTGTAGGTTACGCCAGCGCCTGTCTCTTCCAAGAGAACACTCCGGGCAGCAGGGAAACGCAATCAGAGGGACGAGAATGCCAGGGATTGAGCGAAAATGTATTCGGCGGTGCGGTGAGTGTCAACGTCGCGCGCCTCACCTGCCGTCACCCGAAGAAAGGGTGTCGATGGAGCCTCCCGCCAGGGCGGTCCGGACCGTGTCGAGCGTGACGTTGCGCGAGAGCCGGCCGCGGTAGGCGAGAGAGATCTGTGACGTCTCCTCGCTGACGACGATGATGAGCGCGTCCGTCTCCTCAGACAGTCCGAGCGCCGCGCGGTGGCGGGTGCCCAGGCTCTTGTCGGCGACGGGAAACTGGGTGAGCGGGAGGATCACGCCCGCGGCGATGATGGTGTCGCTGTCGATGAGCACGGCGCCGTCGTGGAGCGGGCCGTAGGGCGCGAACAGGCTGACGAGCAGATCTGCGCCGACGCGCGCGTGGATGCGCGTGCCTGTCTCTGCATATTCCTCCAGTCCGACGTCGCGCTGGATGGCGACGATGCCGCCGATCTTGGCCCGCGTGAGCCGCTCCACGGCCTCGACCAGCTCCTCGACGACCTCGCGCTCCTCGAGACGATTGAAGAAGCGGATCATGCGGCTCTGCCCGAGGCGCGCCAGCGCGGCGCGCAGCTCCGGGTGGAACACAATGATGGCCGCGATGACACCGTACTGGAACAGCTGGGCGAGGATGTGTTCGATCAGCTCGAGGTTGACGAGAGAGGAAATGAAATAGGTCATCGCGAGGACGAGCAGCCCCACGAGCATCTGGATCGCGCGCGTCCGCGCGAGGAACCGCAGTACGTAGTAGAAGGCGGTGGCGACGATCAGGATCTGCAGCAGGTCGAGCGGACCAGGCAGGAAGTTGAGGATGGCGCTCATCGGTGCGCGTCCCCGCTGTGGCGCACGGCATGAGCGAAATCGAGGGCACGGCGCACGGGGGCGACGTCATGGACGCGGAAGATGGTGGCTCCGCGCAGGAGCGCGATGACGCATGCGGCGATCGTTCCCTCGAGGCGATCCTCGACCGGCAGCGCGGCACCGCCCGCATCCCCGATGAAGCGCTTGCGGGACGGTCCGATCAGCACGGGGAACCCCAGGTCCGCCAGCCGGTCCAGCCGGGCGAGCAGCGCGAGGGAATGCTCCGTCCGCTTCGCGAACCCGAGCCCGGGATCGATCACGATGGCCCCATCGGCGATACCGCCGGCGCGTGCGCGCTCAACGGCTGCGGCCAGCTCGCCCACCACCTCGCCTGCGGGATCGCTGCCGTACTCCGCCAGATCATAGCGCGCCATGCGATCGACGCCGCCGCGGGAGTGCATGAGGATGACGCCCGCACGGGCACGCGCGATCTCGCCGGCGAGCGCGCCATCCAGTCGCAGACCGGACACATCATTGATGATGGAGGCGCCTGCCTCGATGGCCGCACGTGCCACCGCCGCCTTCACGGTGTCAACGGAGATCGGGAGCTGCGGCCATTCGCGCTGAACGGCCTCGACGACGGGAATGACGCGCGCGATCTCCCGGGCCGCATCGACCGCCATCGCGCCCGGCCGCGTGGACTCGCCGCCGATGTCCACCATGTCCGCGCCGTCAGCCACCATGGCGGCGACCTGACGGAGGGCGGGCTCGACGTCCGTGAAACGCCCGCCGTCCCAGAACGAGTCCGGTGTCACGTTCAGGATACCCGCGACGATCGGCCGCTCCAGGGACAGGCTGCCCCGCGCGGTGCGCCACGCGACCGGAACGGCGGCGGGCGCAGCAGGCATCAGCGGTGGTTGTCCTGCTCGGAATCCGCTGCCACCACGATGCCCGTGGCGGGATCGCGTTCTGCATCCTGCGGCGCGGCCAGCGCGCCCTTCTCGCGACGCAGCGCGTCGGCGAACTCGCGCGCCTGCTTGACCACCTTGGCCTCCGGCAGGCGCTCACCCGCTGCGAGCAGATCGATGTCCTCGCGGTCGAGGGTCTCACGCTCCAGGAGCGCTTCGGCGATCTCCTCGAGAAGCGGACGATTTGCTTCGAGCATCTGCATGGCCGTGCCGTAGGCTTCATCGAGCAGGCGCTTCACCTCCGTGTCCACGCGCTCCGCCACGTTCTCCGAGACCGCTCGCCGATTGCCGATCTCGCGACCGAGAAAGACCTCGTGCTCCGCATCGCCGATCGCCATTGGCCCGATCGCGTCGCTCATGCCGAACTGCGTCACCATGCGCCGCGCCAGCGCTGTCGCGCGCTCGATGTCGTTGCCGGCACCCGTCGTGATCTTCTCCGGGCCGAAGATCATCTCCTCGGCCGCACGCCCGCCATACAGCATGGCGAGGCTGGCGATCAGGTAGTCCTTCGAGTACGAGTGACGGTCTTCCTCCGGCAGTGACGCCGTGACGCCGAGCGCGCGGCCGCGCGGCACGATCGTGATCTTGTGCACCGGATCGAGCCCCGGCACGCGCAACGCCACGACCGCGTGCCCCGCCTCGTGGTACGCCGTAAGCTTCCGCTCGGCGTCCGACAGCACCATGCTGCGTCGTTCCGCGCCGAGCATGACCTTGTCCTTCGCATCGTCGAGGTCTTCCATGTAGACCTTGTCATGACCCCGGCGCGCGGCCAGCAGTGCACCCTCGTTCACGAGGTTTGCCAGGTCCGCGCCGCTCATGCCAGGCGTCGCTTTCGCCAGTGACCGCACATCCACGTCCGTGCCGAGCGGGATGCGGCGCAGATGAACGCGCAGGATGCCTTCCCTTCCCTTCACATCGGGCGCGTCCACCACCACCTGGCGGTCGAAACGGCCCGGCCGCAGCAGCGCAGGATCGAGCACGTCCGGACGGTTGGTCGCGGCCAGCAGGATCACGCCGTCGTTCGACTCGAATCCGTCCATCTCGACGAGCAGCTGGTTCAGGGTCTGCTCTCGTTCGTCGTGCCCGCCGCCGAGGCCGGCACCGCGATGGCGGCCGACCGCATCGATCTCATCGATGAAGATGATGCAGGGCGCATGCTGCTTCCCCTGCTCGAACAGATCGCGCACGCGCGATGCACCGACACCGACGAACATCTCCACGAAGTCGGAGCCCGACATCGAGAAGAACGGACGGCCCGCCTCGCCGGCGACCGCACGCGCGAGCAGCGTCTTGCCCGTGCCCGGAGGCCCAACGAGCAGCACGCCCTTCGGCAGACGCCCGCCGAGACGGCTGAACTTCTGCGGGTCCTTCAGGAACTCGATGATCTCCTGGAGCTCATCCTTGGCCTCGTCCGCACCCGCGACATCGACGAACGTGACCTTCGGCGTGTCGCCCGTCAGCAGCCGCGCTTTCGACTTGCCGAACTGGAACGCCTTCGAGCCGCCCGCCTGCATGCCGCGCAGCATGAAGATCCAGAGGCCGATGATGAGCAGCCACGGCAGGAACTGCAGCACCATGATCCACAGGTTCTGCTTGGGGTCCGCCCCGCGGATCGGCACATTGCTTTCCTGCAGCCGGGCGAGGATTTCCTCGCTGTCGCGGATCGGCAGCAGGGTCCAGAACTCCTCGACCGGGCGCCCGTCGACGGTGATCGGCTGGCGGAACGTGCCCTCGAGACGCTTGCCGTCGATCACGGTAAGGGAATCGATGTTGCCGGCATCGAGCTGCTGCACGAACTCCGGCGTGTAGGTCAGCTCCGCCTGCTCCTGCTGCCGCGGGTTGAACACCTGCGTGATCAGGAGCGCCGTCACGAGGATCAGAATCCAGAACGAGGCGGTTCGGCTGAACCGCCCCCATCTGTTCGTCGTCGGCTCCCGGTCCTTATTCGGTTCCTGCATTCGTCATCCTCACGCCTTCGCGAGCGTCACAGGCTCGCGATGAAAGGCAGATTTCTGTAGTTCTCGCTGTGATCGAGGCCGTATCCGATGAGGAACTCCTGCGGCGCATCGAAGCCGACCCAGCGCGCTTCCCGCGCGAGCGGGGGCGCGATGCGCTTGTGCAGGAGCGCGCA
>DATHUY010000001.1 GCA_035461765.1 Longimicrobiales bacterium | reverse complement strand
CTTGTTGTCCTTCAGATACTCGCCCAGCTGCTCGATCATCCTCCTGCCTCATCCCGAGGAATCGTAATCGGCCGGCAGGTGCCATTGCACACGCCGCGCCGCCGCTGCACGCCGTCCGCGGCGTGCGACGTCGGGACTCCTCCGGGCGGGCGGCAGGACGGGGTGGATAGGTTGCACGTTGCGGCGCGACGTCGGGCCGACCCCACGGGTGGCGCTGCCGGGGACGGGGCACGTTCCACGTTCCGGAGCGACGTGGGTTCGTCCCCACGGGTGGCGCGGCGGGAGGCGGGGCACGTTCCACGTTCCGCGGCGACGTCGGGTCGGCCCCACGGGTGGCGCGGCGGGAGGCGGGGCACGTCTCACGTCCCGCAGCGACGTCGGGTCGGCCCCACGCCCGGCGCAACGCGAAGCGGGGCACGTCTCAACCCCACCGCACCCTCGGCGCGAAAGGGCGCGGAGCACGCTTCACGTTCCTGCGTCCGCCTCCAGCGCGAGCCGGCTGCACAGCGAACCCAGCTCCGCGGCCTCTCGCAGTTCCGTGATCACGCCCCACCGCCAGGCCTGATAGCGTGTCGTGCCGGGCACCGCCGCGCCGCCCGCGCCGCGTTCCTCCAGCGCCGCGTCCACGCGCGGCGCGCCGCTGAGGATACGCGCATGCAGCAGCTGCATCTCGAGACGATATGTCTCACGCAGATGCGCTCCCTCGTTCAGCACGTCCAGCACGTCGAGTATCACGCCGAGCTTCTCGCGGCCTGCGCGCAACGCAGCATCGAGCGCGCTCTCGCCGTCCATCAGACTCGCGGCCGGCAGTCCCCAGACGCCGGGCAGATCCTCGTCATCATCCGGGCGCTGCACGAGCAGCACCGAGTCCGGACGCACGTGGTGGCGGATCACGACGGCGACCGATCGTTTTAGTCTCATTTCGGACGCGGCACCCGTTCTGCAAAATGGCTCATTGGAACTGCTGCGTGAGCCCCCTCGTCGGTGCCGGCCGGAGACCCAGGGTCTCGCGCATGGGCATGCGCGCCATTCGGCAGAAGGGGTGCCGCGTCCGGCTGCTCCGGCTGCTCCGGCTGCTCCGGCTGCTCCGGCTCCGGCTGTCCATCCCAGCCGAACCTCTTCCAGTCGACCCGGCCGTTCCCGCCGAACTCCACACCCTCGCCTTCGAGCAGCGCGCGCTGGAGCTGCGGCGCGTGGAAGTCGCTGCGGATGGAGATCTCGCCATTGCGATTGATGACACGCCACCACGGGACGTCCGCGTCGTCCGGCAGGGCACGCAGCGCCTGGCCCACGCCGCGCGCCGCGCGCGGGTGACCGAGCAGCGCCGCGACGCCGCCGTAGCTGACCACCTGCCCCCGCGGAACACGCCGCACCATGGCATACACGCGCTCCGTGAACGTGCTCATGGCGCCAAGATAAGCACGGAGGCCGCGCCAGTGCGACAGCCATCTCGCAGCATGGCGACGGCCAGCTCGGCATGGCAACAGCAGCTCGTGGCATGGCTACAGTGCCCGCCTCCGTGAGCAACATGCCCGTGGCCGAGTATGCCATGGCGGACGGCGGAACGTTCACGCCTGCGGTAGAGCTGGCGGCGCATTCCAGGGCGTAGCACTTCCCCTCGGCTGGCTCGAGACCCGCGCCGGACCTAGTTTTCCGGCATGGGGGAACCGCAGGTCACGATCATGGTCCGTCTCGCGGCGGAAGTGACGATCAAGTCGCCGCGCACGCGCACCGCGTTTCTGCGCCGGCTGCGTCGCAACATGGGCGATGCCCTGCGCGCGGCCGACATCCAGTACCGTATCGAGCCGATCTGGGGGCGCATCTTCGTGCGCGCGTCGTCGCACCTGGCGCTCCCCGTGCTGGCCCGGGTCTTCGGCATCAGCTCGATATCCTACGTCGAGCGCGAGACGAACGCCGACCTCGACACGATCGTGGCCGATGCGACCGAGCACTTCCGTGAGTCGGTCGCCGGGAGGAAGTTTGCCGTCCGCGCCCGCCGCACGGGCCGCCACTCGTTCCGGTCGCTCGACATCGAGCAGCAGCTCGGCGCCGCGCTCCTGCCGTTCTCCGCGGGCGTCGACCTGTCCAGACCGGAAGTCACTGCGTACGTCGAGGTGCGTGACGAGAAGGCCTATCTGTTCTCCGAACGCATCCCTGGCGCCGGCGGCCTGCCGCTCGGTGTCGAAGGCAACGCCATATCGCTGCTGTCGGGAGGATTCGACTCCGCCGTCTCGTCCTGGCTGCTGCTGAAGCGCGGCGTCTCACTCGACTACGTCTTCTGCAATCTCGGCGGCGACGCGTACGAGCGCGCGGTCGTGCAGGTCGGCAAATCGATCGCCGACGACTGGAGCTACGGCACGCGGCCGCACCTGCACGTGATCGACTTCGCGCCCGTGCTCGAGGAGCTGCGCGCGAAGACCCGTCCTTCGTACTGGCAGGTGGTGCTCAAGCGACTCATGTACCGTGCCGCCTGCATCGTCGCGGAGACGCGCAATGCCGACGCCATCGTGACAGGCGAGGCGGTCGGTCAGGTATCATCGCAGACGCTCTCGAACCTGCGCGCGATCGAAGCGGCCTCGGCGCTGCCCGTGCTCCGCCCGCTCATCGGCTTCGACAAGGAAGAAATCATCGATCGCGCCAAGGCAATCGGCACCGCCGCACTGTCCGAGCAGGTCAGGGAGTACTGCGCGATTGCGCCCGGACATCCCGTCACCGGCACCACCATCGCACGGGTCGATGACGAGGATGTGAAGATGGACCCGACCGTGCTCGAGCGCGTCGTCGCCGAACGTCGCATCCTCGACCTGCGCGCACTCCTCCCCGCCGACCTGGCCGCGCCCTACCTGTTCATCGAGGACGTGCCGGAAGGCGCGGTCATCATCGACACACGATCGAAGGCGCAGTACCGCACGTGGCACCTCAAGAACGCGCGTCACATGGAGGAGTGGGAGCTGCTGCGTGATTTCAAGCGGCTCGACAGGAAGCCTACCTATGTACTGTACTGCTCACACGGCATCCAGACCGCATACCTCGCGGAGCGCATGCAGCGGCAGGGCTACGAGGCCTACTCCTTCCGCGGCGGAGTACGCGGCGTGATGCGTTACGCGCAGGAGAAGGGGTTGAACCTGTCGCTGTTGCGCTAGATCCGGGCGTCATGCTCGCCGCCGCCGGGCCGCCGCCCATCCGACGGCAGTTTGCGCCAGGCCTGCTGCCGATCCTTCGCCCGACCCTGCGGCAGCCCGAGCGAGGCTCAGCTGGCCGATCTCCAGCCCGACCCTGCGGCAGCCTGCGCCAGGTCAGCTACCGATCTCCAGCACGACCTTGCCGTACGTTCCGTTACCCTCGACCATCTCGTGCGCGCGTGCGGCCTGTGCGAGCGGCAGTACCTCGTCGATCACGGGCTTCACCGACCCGGCGTCGAGCAGCGGCATCACGTCCCGCGTAAACGCGTGTACCGCGTCGATCTTTTCCTCCAGCGAACGCGCGCGCAGTACGGTGCCAACGAGCGTCGCGCGCTTCCGGAGCAGCAGACGCATGTCGAGCTCGCTCTTCGCGCCGGCGACGAGTCCGACGACGATGATGCGGCCGAGCTCCCGTATCGCGCGCAGGTTGCCGGCCAGGTAGCCGCCGCCGACGAGGTCGAGGATGCCGTGGACGCCGGGTTGCTCGTCAGCGTCGGAGCGTTCGCTCATGCGACGCATCACCTGATCTGCGAAGTCGGCCGCTTCCGCCAGGATCGGGACGTCCAGTCCCAGTGATCGTGCGCGCTCCAGCTTCCACGCGCTGCGCTGCGTGCCGAGCACGAATGCATCATGCGCCTTTGCAAGCTGGAGTGCGGCAGTCCCGACGCCGCTGCCGACGGCGTGGATGAGGAGGGACTCGCCGGGCCGCAGCTGCATCCGCGTGATCAGCGCGTCGTGCGCGGTGATGAACGCTTCGGGCACCGCCGCGGCTTCGGTGAGCGACAGCGACGCCGGCACGGGCAGCGCCTCATCCTCGTGCGTGATGATGTACTCGGAGTATCCGCCGCCGCCGACCAGGCCCATGACGCGATCGCCCTCGATCCAGCGCGTCACTCCGGCGCCCAGGCCCTCGACCGTTCCGGCGTACTCCAGGCCCGGGATGTCCTGTGGCACATCCGTCGGTGCGGGGTAGTTGCCCGCGCGCTGGAGCAGATCCGCGCGGTTGACCGCCGTCGCATGCACGCGCACGCGGATCTGCCGCGGACCGGGCTCGGGCGCGGCGACGTCGCGCAGCACCAGCACATCCGGGCCACCCGCACGTGTGATGACAATGGCGCGCATGCGTGTCAGCGGAAGAGGAGGAGTGAGAAAAGAGCGGCGAGCAGGATGCCGAGGGCCATCAGGACCTGGAGAGCGGCCATGCCGCAACCGGCGCGCGCTGCCACGATCATGCAGCCGCCGGGATCGCGCGGGGACAGAGGCTCGCCCCCGGCGCTTACATCATCGGACAAGCCGTCAGAGCGCCTTCTTCGCGACGAAGTGGTAGATGAGCCCGAACCCGAACGCGCCCGCCGTCGCACCAATCAGACCGCCGAGCCGCAGCGGCAGCGGCGCATGGTGGATATAGGGTGACATCCCGAGCATGCCGCCGATGAACGCGCCGAAGACGCTCAGCACGATGCTCATCAGCTGCGTCGTCTCCGGGCCGCGATAGAAGAAGTACATCACGAACCCACCGAGGAGTCCGAGCGCGATCCAGACGGCGAAGCCCATTGCGAATGCCACGGTACCTGTTCCTTGCCTGGTGGTTACTGCGATCCTGCGGTCCGAAATCTCGCGCGGACTTTAGCGGGCACGGACCTGAAAGGCAAGAAGCCGGACGCTGCGAGCGGAGCTGCGGGCGTGCGGGAGACCCCGAAAGCGGTGACCCACGACTTCGCTATGGAACCACTGCTTTTTGCTCGGCCGCACCGGGCGCCGGTTCGCCGCGGCGCGACTGCAGTGTATTCGGAATGCGCGCGGAGAGGATCAACGCCAGTGCGGTCAGCGCGGCAGCCACGTGGAACGGGGTATCGAGCGCGATCTCCTGGAACAGGAAGCCTGCCCAGAGCGGTCCCGCGACGCGGCCGAGCCCGCCGACCAGCTGGCTGCCGCCGAGGACGGAGCCCTGGGAATCGGCATCGCTCGCGAACGATGTGAGCGTCGCGAGCGCGGGGAACAGGGTGCCGGCACCGAATGCGTAGAACGGCACGACCGCCATTGCCCAGCCGAACGCCGGGACAATGGGGATCAGCAGGAGGCTCAGGCCGAGCGACACGGCCCCCACCCGGACCGTCGCGATCTCGCCGAAGCGGCGCACGAGCCGGCCGAGCACCACGCCGCGAACGACCACCGTCACGCCGCCGGCGATGGCGAAGAGAAAGCCCATCTCGCGCGCGCCGATCGCGAATTCCGCCTCGAAGTACAGCGCAAGCAGCGCCGTCATGGCCGTGAACGACGTGATGCCGAGGAAGTACACGCCGAGGACGGTGGACAGCGGCGGACTCGCGAGCGTGCGCGCCCAGCCGCCGATCGTAGCGGTCTGCCCGGTACGCTTCGCCATGCGCTTCTCCTTCGGTCGCGACTCCGGAAGGAAGAAGATCGCCGCGATCCCGTTCAGCGCGCACAGGCCCGCTGCCACGTATCCGGGGGCCGCCAGGCTGATCTCGCTGAAGAAGCCGCCGATCGCCGGTCCGAGCATCACACCGAGTCCGGCGGCGGCGCCGATCAGGCCCATACCGTGCGCGCGCTGCTCCGCTTTCGTCGTGTCGGCGATGTACGCGTGCGCGACGGAGATCGTGCCGCCCGCCGCGCCCGCGGCCAGTCGCGACAGCAGCAGCAGCGCCAGCGAGTTCGCCAGACCGAAGATCAGGTACGATACAGCCGATGCGAACAGCCCGGCGATGATCAGCGGTCGCCGCCCGCGCGTGTCCGACACGCGCCCCCAGATCGGCGTCGCCGCCATCTGCATTGCGGAGAACGACGCGATCAGCAGCGTGACCTCCAGCGCCGTCGCCCCCATCTCCAGCGCATAGAACGGCAACACGGGAATGACGATGCCGAAGCCGAGCATGTCGACCAGCACCGCCATGAACAGGACCGCGACGGGCGATCCCTTCAGCCGTCGTCCGACCTGCGCGGCACGCTCCCGCGCAGCACCGGACGACGGCCGATCCCCGCTCCCTCGCATCGACACGCCTCCACCCCTTTGATCCGGATCGAGCTGAACCTACAGCCGATCGAGCGAAAACCGAAGAAGTCCCGTCCAGCCATGGCTCCCCTGATCCCGCCGCGTCATCTTGCAGCATCTGCTGACGGGAGGATCGACATGGACACGCATGAACACGCCAGGCCCGCGCGCATGCGCGAACAGCCGCCCCCCTGGCCGCGCCGCAACGTCGGCGACCGGCCGGGCGACGCGCGGCGAGAGCGCGAGCGGGAGCCTTTCGAGGACAACGTCCTCCCGGAACTGTATCCCGGATCGCTGGTGATGGAAGACCTCGTCGTCACGCACGACGATAAGGCCACGCTCCGCGTGCTCGCCCGCTATACGTGCGCGCGCGTGCTGGTCATGTGCCTGTCCGGTGAGCTGACAGCGGCGAAGCTGCGCATGGAGAAGCGCATCACGCTCGAACACCTGGCTCTGCTGCCCGACTACGACTGGGAGCGACGGGCACTCGAGCGCGTCATCGTCGCGTGCACCGACGAGCCTGCGCGCGACATCATCGAGATCATTACCAGCGCAGCCGAGGCCGCGGCCAAGCGATCACAGGTCATGGGATCGTTCGTGTTCTATCGGGCGGCCTGGGAGCTGGCTGTGAAGAACGAATGGTGGCCGGAAGGCGCCCAGGTCGCCCGCGGCATCGCCCAGCTCGCCCGACTGGAGGAGGCCAGCTACTCCATCCGACTCTGGCGCCGACGCGCCGCGGTTCTCGAAGCCCGCGCCACGCGGACCTCCGACGCCCGCGCCGCCGGTCTGTCGCGCTCATCCGGACAGATACCATGATCGGCGGCGCCTTCAATGCCGCCGAGCGCCGGGCGCTCGAGGCCGCGCTCCGCGCAGAGGAGAAGCTGCTCTGCCCTCACTGTGATGTCGAGCTCAACGCCCAGGCCGTCGACCGGAGTCCCGAGGTGTCCTACGTCCGTCATCGCGTGTGGGTGCTCTGCCCCGCCTGCCGCAGGACAGCGAGCCTGGATCAGCCCCCGGGCCGCTGACCCCGGCCGCCGACCCCTGCCGGCGCCATGGCGGCCCTCCCGGCGCGGGGCCGACGCTCACTCGCGGTCAGAGGGGACGCGCCACCATGATGCCGTCCTGCGCATCGATCCTCTGCAGTCTGTCCGCCAGCGGCAGCTCGCTGATCTCCACGACACTCCCGATGAGCGGCGCGTGCATCAGATGGAGACGGCCGTCGACCCAGAGGGCATACCCCGTGTGCGCGACGTCCAGCCCCTCGAGCGTGCTTGTCGCGGCGATGATGTCACCATTGCGGATGTTCTGTGCGATCGGCTCGATCGCGTCCTGCGGGATGAAATGCCGCTCGCGGCCGGTGAGCGTCGTCTCGATCGTACGGATCTCATCGACGACCGACGGATCCGACAGCTGCCGGTACGCCTCCGCGTTGCGTGTCATGAAGCTGATGCCACCAGTGTCCGGAACCCCGCCGATCGCCAGCGTCACATCGTCGACGATTCCCTTCTCTTCGTTGTCGGCGATCCACTCACTGAAGTAGTGGAGCCGGCTCGCGTACCCCGACAGAACACCATCGCGGTAGCGGATCCGCACGAGCTCACGCTTGAAGCTGTCATAATCGGGCGTGCCCGCGCGCAGGACGCGCGCGATCGCGAGCATGTTCTCGATGAACGTCACGCAGTCGAGCTCGCGCAGGTTCACGATCAGCCGCTCGTCGCCCTCGAGCTCCAGGGTCTGCGGGATGTACGGCGTGCCGACGAACGTCCGGCCCAGCGCGGCGATCGCCTCCCCGATCGGCAGCGTATCGACCTGGTTTGCCCGCGCCCACGCGATCGTCTCCTCGAACGCGATCGAGTCCGCCGGCTGTTCCGTCACGTCGAACGCCGGCGTGACCGCCGCCGCCTCCTCGCCCGTCCTCTCGACCGATTCAGCTTGTTCCTCAGCGCCGCTACACGCGGTCAGCGCGACTGCGCACGCTGCGAACAAAACACGCACATGGCGTACGTCCGATCGATCCGATGTTCTCATGGTCTGTCGTCCTCTCTCGAAACATTCGTTGGCGCAGGGTCAGTGCACCTGACGTAGCGACGTGCAAGCCGCGCACCCGCAGGGTCCGCCACGGCGGCAGGCGTGGCGTGATATCAGCCGTGGCCCGGCCTGCCGCGCCGGGAGCTGAAGACCAGCACGGTCATCAGCGTGAGTGGCAGCACCGTTGTCAGCACGATCATGCGGTACTCCGCCAGGCCCTCGTGCTTCGCGGAATCCAGGACCAGGTAGCCTGCATAGATCACGTAATAGGCCACGAACAGCAGGCCTTCCCACCGCGTGATCGCGTGCTTCCTGAAGATGGGCACGCACAGCACGGCGACAGCGACCATTACGGGCAGATCCAGTGTCAGCGCGGCGTTCGAGACGGGGATTCCCCTCGGCGACAGTGCGCCGGAGATGCCGAGCACGGCGAGGATGTTGAAGATATTGCTGCCGATGATGTTACCGACGGCGATGTCGCGCTGGCCGCGCACGCCCGCGACCACGGAGGTTGCGAGCTCCGGCATCGATGTGCCGGCAGCCACGATCGTGAGCCCTATGACGAGCGGCGTGACACCAAACGACTCCGCGATCTGCACCGCCGCCTGCACGAGCCACCGTGACCCGAGTACCAGCATGCCGAGACCTGCCAGGATCAGGAGGACATTGATCAGCGGTCGACCTGTATCGATAGGATCGTCCTCTGTCTGATACGGAGATCGCCGGCTCAGCACGATCTGCAGGCTGATGTAGGCAACGAGGCCGATGGCGAGCAGTATGCACTCGGCGCGGCTCAGCAGCCCGTCGAGCGAAAGCAGCAGCAGCAGCGCGGAGATACCGATCATGATCGGCACGTCCAGCCGGACGAGCTGAGCGGACACGACGAGGGGTACGACAGCGGCCGAGAAACCGAGGATCAGCAATACGTTGAAGATATTGCTGCCGACGACATTACCTACGGCGATGTCCACTTCACCGGCCATGCTGGCCTGCACACTGACGGCCAGCTCGGGTGAGCTCGTGCCGAACGCTACGACAGTGAGACCCACCACGAGCGGTGAGATGCCCGTCGCGGCCGCGAGACGCGCCGAGCCCCGCACCAGCAGCTCGCCTCCAGCGACGAGTACGACGATCCCCGCGATGAACAGCAGGACCGTCATCTGTGCTGCCCGTCAGACCGCCCGGCGCAGGTCAGGCTCCATCCGTCCGACGATCGGTACCGCGGGATCAACAGGACGCACTCGTGCCGTTCGCGCGCCGGCGCTGCATCTCGCGCAGGAGCGCAAAGCCGACGGTCCCGAACGTCAGCGGTATGACGAAGTATTTCATCAGCATGCTGAACGCCGGCAGCGCATCGTGCTGCGATGTCGCCAGCACCAGGTACAGTGTGTAGAAGATGTAATAGCTGAGAAACAGCGCGCCTTCCCATCGGGCGATCCGGTAATTCAGGAAGAAGATAGGCAGGCACAACACCGCCGCCGCCACCATGACCGGAATGTCGAAGTTGATCGCGGGAGCCGCAACCAGAAGCCCGTCCCTCGACACCGTGGCGGCCGTGCCCACGACCACGAGGATGTTGAACAGGTTGCTGCCGACCACGTTGCCGACCGCGATATCGCGCTCGCCGCGCAGCCCGGCGATGATCGATGTGGCTACTTCTGGCAGCGACGTACCGGCGGCAATGATGGTGAGGCTGATGATCAACTCACTGACACCCAGCGCACCGGCGATGCTGACGGCGCCGGCGACCAGCCACTCCGACCCGATGACAAGGAGCGCGAACCCGGCCACGATGAGCAGCACGTGGATGTACCAGCGGCCGTGGTCGGAATCGGCCGGGTGGCCGTACGCCTGCTCGTACTCGGAGTGGATCTTGGCCGTCTCGCGCCGGCTGATGCGGATCAGCAGCCACGTATAGGCGATGCTGCTCGCCAGCAGAATCACGCCCTCGCCGCGGCCGATCACGCCGTCGACGGCCATCAGCAACAGGCCGAGCGACACCACGATCATGATCGGCACGTCCAGCCGCACGAGCTGCTGCGACACGATCAGTGGCACCACGAGCGCGGAAATGCCGAGGATGAACAGCACATTGAAGATGTTGCTGCCGACGACGTTGCCGACCGTGATGTCGGCCTTGCCGGCGAGGCTCGCCTGAACGCCTACGGCCAGCTCCGGCGAGCCCGTGCCGAACGCCACCACCGTGAGCCCGACGACGAGCGGGGTGATGCCGACGGCCACGGCCAGGCGTGACGCGCCGCGCACCAGCAGCTCCGCGCCCGAGATGAGAAGTACTATTCCGGCAACAAAAAGAACCAGCGTAAGTAGCGACATCGCATTCGTTCAGTGTCCAGACGACCTCGTGCCTGAAACGGTCGGCGGAGGCCGGTCGAGCAGCCCGTCGCGACGGGAGCGCTCAATCTGCCCGTCCGAGGCCGATTCGGCCAGCGTGAGGAGTATGGCGGCGACGCGGCCGGTGGGAAAATGGGGGGCACGCGGGCTTCCCGCCCCTTTCGGACGCGGAACCCATTCTGCATTTTGACTGATCCGACCATGCTACCGCCCGGCGCCAGCGACCTCCGACACCGCGTTGCCCATGAGGCGCCGCGGCGCTGGTGGCGGTCCAGGCTGTCCCGGGCGATCGTGGCGGGAACAGCATTATGGCGCCGTGAGCCGAAATGCAGAATGGGTTCCGCGTCCGGCGCGACGTCCGGGACCGGACGACAACGGAGGATACGATGACACGACGCACGCTCTGCACCGCTGCCGCCGCGCTCTTCGCCCTCACCACCCTGGACCCTCAGACGATCGCCGCGCAGACGCTCGACGTCCGGGAGTGGCCGGTCGAATGGGAGGGCCGGCCACGCGACCCCGCAGTGGACGCCAACGGCCACGTGTGGTTCGTCGGGCAGGCCGGCAACTACATCGGCGTGTTCGACCCGGCAGCGGAGACGTTCCGCCGCTACGAGCTGGAGCCGAACACGCTGCCGCACAACCTGATCGTCGGCAGCGACGGCGCCATCTGGTACGCCGGCAACCGCAACGCCCGCATCGGCCGGCTCGACCCCGCCACCGGCGACATCCGGACGTACCCGATGCCCGACGAGGCCGCGCGCGATCCGCACACGCTGCTCGAGGACGACCGCGGCAACATCTGGTTCACGGTCCAGAACGGCGGGTTCATCGGTCGGCTCGACATGGACTCCGGTGAGATCCAGCTGGTGCGGGCGGGTGGTGAACGGTCGCGGCCGTACGGCATCGACCTCGATTCCAGAGGCCGCGCCTGGGTCAACCTCTTCGGCAAGAACACACTCGCCGTCGTCGACCCCGGCACGTTCACCGTCACCGAAGTCGAGACGCCGCGCGCCAGCGCACGCACGCGACGCATCGCGATCACATCCGATGACGCGGTCTGGTACGTCGATTACGCGGGTGGTCGGCTCGGCCGGGTCGATCCGGAGTCGGGCGAGATCCGCGAGTGGCCGGCGCCGGGCGGGGATGAGGCGCGGCCGTACGCTCTGATCGCGGATGACCAGGACCGGCTCTGGTTCGCCGAGACGAGCCGTGAGGCGCCGCAGATCGTGGGCTTCGATACGAAGACGAATACGTTCCTGGCGGCGACGCCGGTGAGCGCCGGTATCCGTCACATGGTCCATCACCCGGCCACGAATTCCATCTGGTTCGGCACCGACGCCAACAACATCGGGCGCATTATCCTGCCGTGATGCACCGGGTCACCCGCTTCGGACGTCCGTCCCGACCGGGCGCCGTGCCCCGTCCGAACCGGGTGACCCGCTCCGAGCGCCGCTTCGGCTCCGCACTCGCACTCACCTGTCTAACATGCGCGCTCCTGCTCGGCTCCGTTTCGCGCGGCGGCGCCGAGCGCGAGCGTCCTCCGCCAGCGTACACCGGCGGCTTCTCCGAACCTCTCTGCACCGAGTGCCACCTCACCGCCGACGTGAACGACGGCGACGGCACGCTCTCCGTTGAAGGCCTGCCCCGCTGGTACGAGCCGGGCGGAACCTATCTGCTCACGATAACCCTCACGCAGGAGTATCTGACGGCGGCCGGTTTCCAGATGGCCGTGCGCCTCGAGGCCGGCAGGCACGCAGGCAGACAGGCCGGATCCCTGGCCGCGGCGCCTGCCGACACGGGGCGTGTGGACGTGACCACGGCCGGAGCGGTGCAATACGTCCACCACGTGTACGCCGGCACCATGCCGGTTGCGCCGGACACCGCGCGCTGGCACGTCGTATGGACGGCGCCCGACTCGGGCACTGTCGTGTTCCATCTGGCCGCTAACGCGGCCGATGATGACGACTCCCCCATGGGCGACATGATCTACGCGACGTCGCTGCACACCGCCTCCAGATGAGCGATTGTTCGGACGCTGATAATCGTTTACACTTCCGGACCGCTCCTCGAACAGGACATGCCGTTGGCAACGTCGCCCCAGCCGCACGATACTGCCGCCCGCGCTGACAATCTCGACATGACCGGGTCGAGCCCGGCATCCATGCGCGCCGCCCTCCAGCAGATGGAGGAGCGCTACCGTCTGTTCGCCGACAATGTGCAGGACCTGATATCGCTCCACGACCAGGCGGGCGCGTTCCTGTATGTCTCGCCTTCCGCGACACAGCTCCTGGGCTATGCGCCGGATGAGCTCGTCGGGCAATCGGTCTACGATCTGGTGGTCCCCGAGGATGTGACGAAGCTGCGCGAGGCGCACGAGGCCATCGCCCGGCGCGAAGGCGGTGCGCCGGCCGTCTACCGCGTGCGGCGCCGTGATGGGGCCATCATCTGGTGCGAGACGCGGGCGCGCGTGGCGATGAACGAACACACGGGCGTGCCGTGGCGCATAGTTGCCGTCACGCGTGACATCACGGAGCGGCACGCGTTCGAGCAGCATCTGATGCAGTCGCACAAGATGGAAGCGCTCGGCCGCCTGGCGGGCGGAATCGCGCACGACTTCAACAACGTGCTGACCGTGATCGCGGGACACGCGGAGCTGTTGACGACCTGCCTGGACGAGGCGACGCCCGAGCGCGACCACGCCGAGTTCATCCGCGAGGCGGCACACCGCGCAGCAACACTGACGCGTCAGCTGCTCGCGTTCGGCCGCGGCAAGGGGCGGGACAACCGGCTCACGGACCTGAACGCGAGCGTGCTGGACGTGCAGCCGATGCTGGCACGCCTGATTGGCAGCGACATCGCTATCGTGCATCAGCTCGAGCCCAGCCTGCTTGCAGTACGCTGCGATCCGGCCGCCATCGAACAGGTTCTCGTCAACCTGGCCGTCAATGCACGCGATGCCATGCCGGGCGGAGGCACATTGACGTTCCGCACGGAAAACGTCACCATCGCGCCCGGCGACCGCCCGGCTCTGTCCCCGGGACGGTATGTGCAGCTGGCCGTCACGGATGACGGTGTGGGCATGGAGCCCGACATCGCTTCACGCGCGTTCGAGCCATTCTTCACGACCAAGGATCCGGATGCCGGTACCGGCCTCGGTCTCAGCACCGTGTATAGCATCATGCGGCAGCTCGGCGGCGATGTCAGTGTGAGATCGAAGCCGGGCACGGGCACCGTGTTCCGGCTCCTGTTCCCCGGTCACGATGTGCCCGTGCCGAAGCCGGCCGATGCGCCGACGACCACCGGCGCGAGCCTGCACGGCCAGGGCACAGTGCTCGTCGCGGAGGATGATCCCGGCGTGCGTGCGCTCGTGGTCGCTACACTGCAACGATACGGCTACAATGTGATGGCCGCCGTGGATGGGCTCCAGGCGCTCGAGCTGTTCCGCACCTACGGCCATGTCATCGATCTCATCGTGACCGACGTCAACATGCCGGAGCTGCGCGGACCCGAGTTCATCGCCGCTGTCGCGGGGGAGGGTGCTGCCCTTCCGGTCCTGTACATTTCCGGGTTCACTGCCGAGACGCTGCGGCTTCGTGACGCGGCGCCACGCCACGCGTTCCTCGCCAAACCGTTCGCTCCCGCAGACCTCGCACGGGCCGTCCTGCGGCTGCGTCAGTAGCCGGAGCACCATCCCGGCTGACGCCAACAGTCAGTCCGTTGCAGACCCGGGCGGTGGAGCGAGCGGCAGCGTCAGCGTGAACGTGCTACCCTCGCCCACCCGGCTCGCCACCGTAAGATCGCCGCTCATCCCGCGGGCGAGTGCGCGCGAGATGGACAGCCCCAGGCCGGTGCCCTGCCGCTCCCGCGTCAGATCCGAGTCTGCCTGCATGAACGCGTCGAAGATCCGCTCGTGCTCCGCATTGTCGATCCCGATGCCGGTGTCGCGCACGCAGATGTTCACACGATCGTCCGTTCGCTTCCAGAACACATCGACGCGACCACCGGCGTCCGTGAACTTGATGGCGTTCGACATCAGGTTGAGCAGGATCTGTCTGATCTTCTCCTCGTCGCCGGCCACCCAGACGTCGGGACCTTCGCGGGACTCGAGCTGGATGCCGGCCGGCCCGGCTGATGGCAGCAGCATTGACATCGCGTCCGACACGGTGACCGCCACGCGCGTCGGCGCCATGCGGAATTCGATGCGGCCGGCCTCGAGCTTCGCGAAGTTCAGCACATCGTTGATCAGCGTCAGCAGGTGCTGCTGAGCTCGCTGGATGCGGGAGAGATACTCCTGCTGCGCGGCTGAGACGGGGTCGGGAATGCCGAGCTGCATGAGATCGACGTAACCGCTGATCGCGTTGAGCGGGGTGCGCAGCTCGTGACTCATGTTGGCGAGAAATGCACTCTTCGCGTAACTGGCCTCCTCCGCGATGTGTCGCTGGTGCGACAGCCGACGTGCCAGCCAGAACAGCCAGCCGCTGAACAGCAGACCGGCGAGTGTGCCGAGCGGAATGAGGAAGCGACCGGAGCCGCGCTCGAACATGGGCTGCGACTCATAGATCACCGTCCAGATGCGGCCGCCGATCTCCAGCCGGGAAACGCCGGTGTGGTGGGGGGTGTGACCCGGGGCGTGCAGCGAGCTGTGCAGCACGGCCCCGGAGTCGGTGGTCACGGCGTCGTAGACGGTGAAGCTGACGCGCGGGAACTGTTCGGATCCGAATATCCCGTCGAACAGATCATTGGCGCGAAACGGCGCGTAGATGAACCCCACCAGCTCGGCACGGCGCCTTTCCACAGTCGTAGGTATCGCCCCCATGGCGTAGACCGGCAGGTAGATCAGGAAGCCGGGCTGCGGATCACCGAATATTTCCTGCACGAGGCGGACACGGCCTGACAGTGCTGCCTCACCGAGGTCGCGCGCCCTGCGCATCGCCAGCCGGCGCGTCGTCTCCTCGTACATGTCGAATCCCAGGGCTGCCTGGTTGCGCGCGTCACTCGGCTCCAGGTAGCGGATCGCGTGAAGCTCGTCACGCTCGCCGGGGAGTCCGTACGCCTCGCGGGTGCTGTAGCCGATGCCCTGGATGCCTGGAAAGCTGTTGTGGATGTCGAGGCGGTCGACGTACCTGCGGAATTCGTCTTCCGTGACTGTGTCCGATGCGGCAAAGAGCGCGACACCTCCGCGGAGGGACGCGATGTAAACGTTGATGCGGCCTTCAATGCGGTCGTTCGCCGCCTGCATGGCATTTCGGAAACGACCCTCGTCGCGCTCGCGCGCACTGCGCGACACCACCGCCGCCGCAGTGAGAGTGAGCGCAACGGATGCCACGAGCACGAGCCACGGCGTGCCATGGACCCGGATACGCGCACGCCCACGCACAGGAACCCCCGCCACCTGCTTCTCTACCCGCTTCACGCCGTGGTCCGTGCTGCGCTCGCGGCTATTCCGCCGTCAGACGGCGCGCCACGGTAAGATGATATACCGGCTGCTGCCGCTCGAGCGTGACCATCACGTCGCCGGCCTGTTGCATGTCCAGCAGCACGGCACCGAGTATCGCCTGAAGCTCACGCGACTTGCGCGCTGCCGCCGCTTCCAGGCTCGCGGCCGCGAACCATTCCAGCCTCGGGGCGAGCCAGGGCGCGCCTGAAGTGTCGATCCCCAGCTCCGGGTCCCGCGGCGCTGCGAAGCTGCTGTAGGCGATATCGAGCGTGGTCCCGAATTCGTGCGTGCTCGTGCCCGCCGCGGCGTTCGGATTCGTCTGCCGCAGCGCCGACTGCGAGTCGGCCGTGCGCAGCACGGATGTGACCTCGAGGCGGTAGCGCGGCAGGCCCAACGCCGTGATGCGTTCCTGGAACCGCTCCGCGATGCGTGTCAGCAGCGCGTGCGCATCCGGCGTCACCAGCGCGGCCGAATGGTCCAGCTCCCGCACTGCCCACAGCTCCGTACTGTCCTCCAGCGCCACCAGCCGTCCGCTTTGACGCAGCGCCGCCAGCTCCATGCTGTCCGCCGGCCGCGCACCGAGAGAGCGCGCCCGTGCCAGCTGTGCATCATTGCCGAACCGCCGCAGCGCCGCCTCCTGCCCTGGCGTGAGCAGCGGAACAGGCTGAAGGATATCGTCGATGGAATCGCTCAGCTGAGCGATGCGTGCGATAGCGTCATCGAGTACCTCCTCCACGCCGGAACGCAGCTCGTCGCCACCCGCGCCGGCAGTCACCTCCACCGTATCGGCAGACTCGTCGGCACAGGCAACCGTCATCAGAACAAGAACAGCGAGTAGAACGCGACGCAAATCACTCCTCCGGCGGGCGGCACTCAGTCCGGTGACCACTCCTGCGAATACTGCGCCGCCCCGCCGACACCCCGCTGCGTCTTCGCGGCACCCGGCCCGCCCCTGCCCGTGCCCCTGCCCCTGCCTCCGCGAAGCGAACCGATCCCGCCCCGGAAGGAACGGGCACGCAACACAGGCAAAGAAGGTCGGCTGCCCCTGCCCGTGCCCGTAAACGTGTGCGTGCGCCTTCCACATGCCCGTGCACCTGCCCACGCCCATGACAACCTGACACCGCCGTTCACCCGTCGAACGACATAGCCACAACTCAGACCTAGCCCAGCTGCGCGTCCATCGTAATCGGCACACTCAGCGCCCGCGACACCGGGCAGCCTTCCTTCGCCTTGCCCGCGAGCTCCATGAACTGATCCTTCGACACGCCCGGCACCGTTCCCTTCACGGTCAGATGGCTGCCCGTGATGCTCCAGCCCGTCTCGCCCTTCTGCATGTCGAGCACAGCCTCCGTGCTCAGCTCGTCCGCTGTGTGGCCGGCCCCGCTCAGCTGGTACGCGAGCGCCATCGTGAAGCAGCTCGCGTGAGCCGCGGCGATCAGCTCGTCCGGATTCGTCCCCGCCCGGCCGCTCTCATCCTCGAACCGCGTGAGAGTCGAGTACGGCTGATCCTTCAGCGCACCGCTCCCGCTCGTGATCGTACCCTTGCCGTCCTTGCCTGCACCGCGCCAGACCGCCTGCGCCTTCCTCTTCATTGCCGTTCCTCTTCCCGTTGATATTCAACGACCGTTGCCCAGTACGTCCTTCCGTTCCAGCCACGTCGTGCCGTCGGTGATCCAGCGCGCGGGCGGCTCGCCCTTGAGCCAGTACCCGAACCACTGCAGGATCCGTCGATGATAGTCGATCTGGTTCTCCTGCTTCCGCAAGCCGTGGTCCTCGCCTGGATAGACGAGCAGCACGAAGTCCTCACGGCCGGCGCGACGCGCGAAGTTGTAGAACTCCACGCCCTGATGCCAGTCCACGGTGCCATCGGCATCCCCGAACATCATGAGCATGGGCGTATCCAGCTCATGCACCATGTGCGCCGGCGAGTTGCGCAGGTACGCCTCCATGTCCTCCCAGTACGGCACGCCCATGCGCGCCTGCCCCGTCTCCCAGTGCGACATCTCGGCGATCCCCGGTGTCCAGTGGATCGCGCCGGCGAAGCTCAGGAAGTTCGTGATCGGCGCGCCTGCGACCGCCGCCGCGAAGATATCGGTGCGCGTGGGCATGTACGTCGCCTGGTAGCCGCCCCAGGAATGGCCCACCAGTCCGATCCGGTCGGGGTCGACGACGCCGCGCGCCACGATCGTCTGCACTGCGGGCACCACGGCCTCCAGCGCGGACACGCCGGGGTCGCGGCCGCGATAGACGATGTCGGGCATCAGGACGAAATAGCCGTTGGCCGTGAACACATTGACGTTGTAGTAGCTGCGCTCCGACGGCACCACGTAGTTGTGCAGGTTCTGCGACAGCCGCTCGTAGGTGTAGACGATCATCGGATACGTCTTCGACGGATCGTAGCCGGCGGGATAGAGCAGCACGGCCTGCAGCTCGAGGCCTGCCGAGCTCGTGAAGTCGACCAGCTCCGATCGGCCCCACGCGTAGTCGCGCTGGAACGGATTCAGCTCGCTCACCTGCCGCACGTCGGTCAGCACGCCTGTGCCGACGAACCAGTCGGGCGCATCATCGAAGCGCTCGCGCGTGAACGCGAAGACTTGTGCGCTGTCGGCCCGTGTGAGCCGCGCGAGCCGCGCATCCTCGAGAACCAGCCGCTCGACGCGACCGTCCGGGTGCATGCGCGCCCACCCGCTCTGCTTCGTGTGCTCGCCGAAGAGCGACAGATGGACGGAGCGCCGGAGATCGATGCCGTCCTCGTCCGGCTGCACATTCGTGATTCGATGGATCACGCGTTCGGCCGCGCCATCCGTCAGCCGTCGACCTCCCGAGCCGTCCGGCTCGACACGCCATACGTCGTAGCGATCGTAGACGAGCAGCGCTTCATCACCACGCAGCCACCCCGCCACGCCGTGCGGGGGTAGATCCTCGACAGGATAATCGTACTGGTCATTGCTGAACGTCGCATCGATCCGGCCCGTGAGATTCGTGCGCGCACGGGTCCGGACGTCGTATGTCCACCAGTCGTCGTCTTCAAACCACAGCAGGTACCGGCCCGTTTCGCTCGCGCCGCGGTAGAAAGGCACGTCCTCCAGAACACGCGTACGCTCGCCGCTCGTCGCGTCGATCAGCCATAAATCGGTGCCCGGCCGGCCGAACATCGCGCCGAACGCGTTGCGCGAGTCGTCCGTCTCCGTCGCGAAGTCCGACCCCTCCAGCAGCGTAGCGCTCTCCTGGAGATCCGACCCGAGCTGTACGAGCCGGTCCGCTCTGAAGTGCCACGCCGCCAGTAGCGTCCGCCGAAGGTCCTGCTGCTCCTGCGCCTTCTGCTCCGGCATGATCCGCACGTCCCGCGCGTGCCATACCTGTACATCCGACGGCTTGCCGTCCTGCGCAGCTTCTGCGTCCGCTGTCCGCTGAGAGTCCGCGGCCGCGGGACGCAGGGTACCGGCGCGCGCTGACGCTGCGATCGGAACAGGCCTGCGCGGCCGCAGTCCGACCGCCACGATCGCACCATCCGGCGACCACTCCGGCGGGCGCGTATCGGATACCCTCATGTCCGCCGGAAACCCCGCTGTACGCCGCGGCCGCAGTTCGTGGCGCACTGCGGCTGGCGTATTTACGTCCGTCCACGCAATCACGATGTAAGCAGTGTCACGGTATGCGGAGTCGGGCGCTGCCCGCAGGACGGCGATGTCGATGGCATCATCGCGCCATGCAAGGCCGCTGTATCTGTCGGTCGATGAGTCGAGCACGCGCAATGTGCCCGTCGCGGCGTCGTAGAGCTGCACGGCGTTGCCCGCCCCGGTCTCCGTGTCGAGTGTGACCGCGAGCAGCGCTCCGTCGGATGCCCACTGGAACGACGATACGTTGCCGAAGCTCACGTTCGTCCCGCGCGCGAGGTCGCGCACGATCAGGTCGCTGCCGCGCCGCTCCTCCGGTGTGTAGCCACGCACGGCCAGGTATGCGCCGTCCGGGCTGAACGAGAACGCTGCTGCCTCGCCGAGCATCGTGATCGTTCCGCGCGCGAGATCGAGCAGCCCGGCCTTGTTGCGGATCGGCGTCTTCGCCTCGGTGAGACGTTCGCGCTCCGACGGCGCCACTCCGATCGAATACGCGAGCCATCGCGAGTCACCGGAGAACGCAGCGGAGCCGCCGAATGGAATGATCACGGTGCTGTCACGTGCACTGAGTCGCACACGCAGCTCGTTCTGCTCGTTCACGCGATTCACCACATGGGCGAGCCATGCGCCGTCCGGCGAGAGCACAGCCGTGCCCGGCGACTCGAACTGTCCGTAGTCGTTCGGGCCGACCGGCGGCCGCTGCTGTGCGGCTCCCGACTGGGCCGCCGCCAGCAACGTCGCCGCGACGAACACGCCGCGCACGACACACGACCGGACTGCCATCGAGATCATCACTGCGGTCCCTGTCCCTGGATACCTGCGATCACGCGCTGCACCACGCCGTCCACCGCGCGCATCGATGAGATCCAGCGCATCACGATCACCAGGTCGTTGACCGGGTCCACGTAGATGACGTTGGTCCCGGCGCCCAGATGATAGAACGCCTGCTCGGGCGCGCTCGGCAACGGCCGGCGGCCGGTGTTGAGGAAGAAGTTCATGAAGCCGTACGTCGGCTGCACGGGCGTCGGTGTCGTCGCCATCGTGATCCAGCGGTCCGACAGGATCTGCCGGTCGCCCCAGCGGCCGCGCCGGAGCGTCAGCAGCCCGAAACGTGCCATGTCACGCGCACTGATGAACATGCCGCCGCCCCAGTGGGCGCCGCCGCTGACCGACTGCACGAGCTCGCCGTCGAGCACCACCCAGGAGCTGTCGTAACCATACCAGCGCCAGGTCCGCGACGCGCCGATCGGCTCCATCACGTGCTCCCTCAGAACCTGCGGCAGCGGCCGGCGCCACACGTTCAGCGCGGCGAGTGCAAGCACGTTCACGCGCACGTCATTGTACGTGTAGACCGTGCCCGGCTCATGGCGAGCCCTTGCCTTCCATTCCTCGATGTCGCCGCGCGGCCGGTCCGCCCAGTCCGGCTTGCCCCACAGCGTGCCCTCCCAGTCGCTCGTCTGGCGCAGCAGGTGGTCCCACGTGACAGCGCGATTCTGGTCGGTCGCAAACAGATCGAGGACCTCGTGTGCGGGGTACGTGACGATCGGCGCCATGTAGCCGCGCACGGGATCGTTCACGTCCGCGATGAGGCCGCGATCGAAGGCGAGGCCCACGGTGGTGGAGAGAAAGCTCTTCGTGACGCTGAACGTGACGTCCACGCGCTCGGGATCGCCCCATTCGGCAACGATATAGCCGCCGCGTATGATGATGCCGGCCGGATCCGCCCGATCCCGGAACGGGCCCACCGCCTCACCGTGGGGCTCGCGGCCGAACGTGCGCTGGTGATTCGCGAGCAGGTCGCGGGCGCCGCTCGACTCGTTCTCCAGCGCGAACGCCACCGCCGCGTTCACCGCCGCGCTGTCCAGGCCCACCTGTTCCGGAGCGCGCCGTTCCCAGGAGTCCGCGGGCGGGACGTACTGCGCGCGGAGCGGAGTGAGGCTGCCGGTCAGCGTGAGCAGTGCGGCGGCAAGGAGCCGGATTCCGGCACGGCGGGGTGCGGCCATCGTGTGCATGGACTGTCGTCCTGGTCCGGGGAGAAGTTGGGGCCAAGATGCCGCCGCACGCGGCGGCATCGCAACCTGCCGCCAACGCACGCGTGCGCCCGCGTGTACTAACTGATACGATGGCTGCGAGGGTGTGGCTGTCAGGAGTCACGAACCGGAGGAAACCACGATGCTACGAGGAATACTCCCCGCACTCGCACTGGCGGGATTGACAGCATTGACGCTGCCGGAGTCCGGCAACGCACAGGTGCCGCAGCAGGAGCGGGGCCGCATGGGCAATCAGGCCGGCATGGGCCAGCCGGGCGAGGCGCCCGCAGCGCGGATCCTGGAGCTGCGCGAGCAGCTGGGCCTGACGGACGCGCAGGTGGAGCGGATCCGCGGCATACAGGCGCGTCTCGAGGAGCAGAATGCGCCTCTGCTCGCGCAGATGACCGCGGCCCGCGAGAAGATGCGGACGGAGCGGCAGCAGATGACGCCCGAGCAGCGGGAGGCGATGCGTGAGCGCATGCAGGCCGAGCGTCAGCAGATGACGCCGGAGCAGCGCGCGCAGATGCGTCAGCGGCCGGGCGCGGCCCGTGCCGGTGCGGGCATGCCCGAGGGCTTGGAGCCCGTGATGGAGCAGCTGCGCACGAACAGCCAGTCGGCGCGGGACCAGATCCATGCCGTGCTGTCCGCGGAGCAGCAGGAGAAGCTGCGTGCGACGCGACCGGGTGCCGGTCAGCGTCAGCCCGGCATGCGACAGGGCCCGGGCGGCCAGCATCAGCCGGGCATGCGGCAGGGCCCCGGCGGCCAGCGTCAGCCGGGCATGCGGCAGGGCGGCGCGGCCGGGCAGCGTCAGCCGGGCATGCGGCAGCCCCCGCGCGACGGCCGCGGCCGCGTGCAGGGTGCTGCCGCCGGCACGCGCTGAGTGAACAGCCGGCTGCATGGCGCTGCCGCTCCGCACCGATGCGGATGACGAGGATGCTGCGCTCAACGATGCGCAGGAAGCGCTGCAGGACGCGCAGCTGGTCGGGCGCGTCCTGCGCGGCGACGCGGAGGCGTACGGCGCCCTCGTGTCGCGGCACATGCGACGCGCGTTCGCGATCGCGTACAGGATCCTGGAGCAGCGCGAGGACGCGGAGGACGTGGTGCAGGACGCGTTCGTACGTGCACTCGAGCGGATCGATCAGCTCGATCGCAGCCGGCCGTTCCGGCCCTGGTTCCTGCGGATCGTCGTGAACCAGGCACTGAACTTCAGGCGCGCGCGCGGCATCCGCGCGACGGGGCCGCTGCCCGACGCCGCGGCCGCGAACAACCCGCTGCCCGACCGCGACGCGGAGAACTCGGACCTGCGCACGCGCCTCGGCGCGGCGCTGGGGATGCTGCCGGAGAAACAGCGGACGATCGTGCAGCTCGCGGACCTGGAAGGACTGAGCAGTGTGGAGATCGGACGCATCATGGACATCGCGGATGGCACCGTTCGGTGGCACCTGCACGAAGCCCGCAAGGCGCTGCGCCTGACGCTCGCGCCAATGAGGGAGGACGTATGAGCGAACACACACACGACGAGTCGCTGCGCGAGCTGCTGCGCGCCAACGCGCCCGCGCCGCCGTTCGACGACGTGGACTGGGCCGCTCTGCACGCGCGCACGACCGCTCGCGCCGGCCCGCTGCTGCGCCGCAGGACCATCACATGGTGGCAGGTCCTCGGTGCCCGGTCCCCGCACGTCCGCAACGCGATCGCGGCGGCGGCCATCGTCGTCCTGCTGCTGACGGGTGTAGTCATGCCGGAGCGGCCGGCGCCGGACACGGCCCAGGCCGGCTACCACACGATCGAGGAGGAGCTTGCACTCAGCATTCCCTACTCGTCCGTGCCGCTCCTCGCCAGTGATGCCGATAACGGCGCCGTCATCGATGCGCTGCTCCTCTACGACCGGGAGGAATGGTGAAACCGGCACTCGGACCGCGCGCCCAGGCCGTGCTTATCCTCGCGTTCGTCGCGATGGCAGGCGCATTCATCGGCATCCTCGGCGACAGGTATGTCGCGAGGCAGCGTGCGGAAGCCGGGCCTGCGGATGTCGGGCGCGGCGCCATCCCGCGCGGTGCCATGGTGCCGGGTATGCGTTACGGCGAGGGCCTCGCCACACGCCTCGACCTGTCCGCCGAACAGCGCGCGCAGATCGACAGCATCCTGGCTCAGGACCGCCTGCGCGCGCGCGAGCTGACCCGTCAGTTCCAGCCGCAGTTCCGCTCGCTCGCGGAAGAGACCCGCGCGCGCGTAGAGGCCGTGCTCACCGCGGAGCAGCGCGAGGAGCTCCGCGCCATGCGGCAGCAGCGGATGCGACGCGGTGACATGCGACCGGGCGACATGCCGGCCGACATGCGGCCGGGCATGCGACGGAACGGTGTGCCCCCGGGCCCCCGCCCCGACTCCGGGCCGCCTCAGCCTTGACGAACCATGCCGCACAGGCGGACCTTGTGCGGCATGGCCGTTGACCCCGCCGACATTGCGATCTGTCTCGACGACGAGACCCCGTACGACGAGTCCGGCAGTGCCCCGATGACTGCACCCATCGTGCAGACATCCCTGTTCGCGTTTCCCGACCTGCAATCGCTCATCGACGGCCTGGGCGCCGAGCACGCGAGTCACGTCTATTCGCGCGGGCAGAACCCGACGGTCGAAGTGCTCGAACGCAAGCTCGCACTGCTCGAGCGCGGCGACGCCTGCAAGTGCTTTGCGTCCGGCATGGCCGCCATCAGCGCCGTGCTGCTCGGTCTGCTGCGCGCGGGCGATCACGTGCTCTTCGTCAATCACACCTACGGCCCAACCATCCAGCTGGCGGAGCACCTGCGGCGCTTCGGCATCGAGCACGACATTCTGCTCGACACCCGTCCGGAGAGCGTGCGCGATGCCCTGCGCGCGAACACGCGCCTCGTATGGCTGGAGAGCCCGGGCACAATGCTGTGCCGCACGCTCGACATTGAGGCGGTCGCCGGCATCGCGCGTGCGCACGGCGCGCTCAGCTGCATCGACAACAGCTGGGCGACGCCGCTGTTTCAGAAACCGATCACGCTCGGCGTCGACCTCGTCGTACACTCCGCGTCGAAGTACATCGGCGGTCACAGCGACGTGATGGCGGGCGCCGTTATCAGCAATGCAGAGCTGATGCAGCACATCTTCGAGCGCGCGTACATGCTGAACGGCGGCATCCTGGCGCCGTTCGATGCCTGGCTCCTGCTGCGCGGGCTCCGCACGCTGCCCGCGCGCATGCGACAGCATCACGAGGATGGTCTGCGTGTCGCGCAGTTCCTGCGTGCGCACGATGCCGTACGCCGCGTCTTCCACCCGGCGTTCCCCGCGACTGCGGCCGATCATCGCACATCACTGACCGGCTGGTCGGGACTCTTCAGCTTCGAGCTGGACACGGAGGAATACGACGGTGTGCAGCGCGTCATCGACGCCGTCCGCGTGTTCCGCATCGGCGTGAGCTGGGGCGGCGTCGAAAGCCTGATCATCACACCCAACCGCGGCACCAACGCCGCGCAGCTGGACGCCCAGCGCATTCCGCGGGGCCTGGTCCGCGTGTCCGTCGGGCTGGAAGGGGCCGACGTGCTGATGGCCGACCTCGACCAGGCGCTCACGGCGTGACCGGCGACCGGCGACCGCTGAGCCTGGCCGAAGCGCTCCTGCCCCTCCTCACGCTCGTCGGACTGCTCATCGCCGGCGCGCTGACCGTCGGACTCACCGGTGAGCTGCTCGTCGTGACGCTGCTCGCTGCGGCGGCCTCCGCCGGCCTCATCGCGGCGCGGCACGGTGTCACGTGGAATGACATCCAGCGGTCCACCGGCGACAAGATCGCGTCAGTCCTGCCGGCGCTGCTGATCCTGCTGTCGATCGGCATGCTGATCGCCACCTGGGTCCTCTCCGGCACAATCCCCTGGCTCGTGTACTGGGGCGTGCGCCTCGTGCGACCCGAGCTGCTCATCGTGACCGCGTTCCTCGCGACCGCGGTGATGTCCCTCTGCACCGGCACGTCGTGGGGATCGGCCGGAACGATCGGCGTGGCCCTGATGGGCATGGCCGGCGCACTCGGCGCACCGCTCGCCGCCACGGCCGGGGCCGTCGTCTCCGGCGCGTATTTCGGCGACAAACTGTCACCCCTGTCCGACTCCACGAACATCTGCGCGATCGGCGCGGACGCTCCGCTCTACGCGCACATCCGCCACATGCTCTACACGGCGGTGCCATCGTTCGTCACCGCGCTGATCGTGTATGCCGCCGCCGCCCGTCTTGCACCGATCTCCGGCGATGGTCTGCCGGACACCGCCCGCGTCCTGCTCGCCGATCTCGATACCGTGTTCAACCTGCACTGGATCGTGCTGCTGCCGCCGGCCGTCGTGATCTGGAGCATCATGCGGAGCACACCGGCCGCGCTCGCCATCACGCTGTCGTCGCTCGTCGCCGCGGCCATCGGCATCTTCGTGCAGGGATTCGGCGTCCAGGACGCCGTCAGTGCGGCAGTGGCCGGCTTCCGTGTCGAGATGGTCGGCGCCACCGGCGCGGAGCCGTCGACGCTGAGCCCCGCGTTCACGACACTGGTGCAGCGCGGCGGTCTCTACAGCATGGCGACGACGCTCATCGTCGTCATCTCTGCGTTCCTGCTCGCGGGCGCCATGGACGCCGCGGGTGCACTCGACCTGCTGATCCGTCGCATGCTCGACGCAGTACGCTCCGTGTTCGGTCTGATCGCCGCCACCATGGCTGCGGGCGCGACGATGATCGGGCTCACGAGCCACGGCGGTGTCACGGCGCTCGTCATTGGCGGGCTGTTCCAGCAGGCGTATCGCGAGCGCGGCCTCGATACGGTCAACCTGTCCCGCTCGCTCGAGGACTCCGTCACGATCACGGAGCCGCTCATGCCGTGGACCGTCTCGGCCGTGTTCATGGCGACCACGCTCGGCGTCCCCACCATCCAGTACGCGCCGTGGGCCGTGTTCTGCTTCGGCGGTCCCGTCTTCTCCCTGCTGATCGCCGGTCTGTATCGCTACACGGGGTTCGGCATACGTGCGAACAGCGCCGCCATACCGCACGAGTCGGCCCCGGCATCGAGCTGACGCCGGGGCCGTTGTTCTGCCGATCATGCCACGCCTGCCGCTGGCCGGCGGCAGCACGGCTCCTACGCGACCATCGCCGCACCCTTCCGCAGGTTCATGAGCGCTGCCTCGCGCACCCCGCGCCAGCGCTCATCCTGCGCGATCGACCGCTGCTGCCCCGTGTTGCGCTCGGAGTAGATCTCGCCGAAGAGATGGTTCGCGGCGCGGTCATCCCCCAGGTACAGCAGATACTCGCCCAGCATGATGCGTACGTCATGCAGATCCACCACGTCCGCCATCTGACGCACGTGCCGCTGCGCAAGCGTTTCGCGGCCGCACGCCTCCGCAGCCGTGATGTAGTCGCCGACACGGCTCGACAGCTCCCCCGTGAAGCCGGCGCCGATCGCCAGCCACGCCAGCGTGCACCGCGCTCGCACCACGTGCGGCACCGTGCGGATGATCTTGTTGCATAGGCCCATGGCCGCTTCGAAGCGGTCCGCTTCGACAAGCGAATCGACCGCCTGGCCGTACAGCTCCAGAGCACCCGCCGCGTCACCCGCCCGCAGCAGCAGATCTCCCGCCTGATTCAGCGGCGCCGCCGCTTCCCCCGGAATCATGCACTGCAGTGCTTCGACCTGGAGCCCTTCGACACGACGATCGATATCGACCGACGGACGACGTCGTTGAAACACCATTCTCATTCTCCTGCCGTCTCAGCGATGAGGTCTTCCGTGGACAACCGACGGAGCGGGGTGCTCCCGGCAGGCAGGTAACTGCAAGATGCGAGGAACTGTGGCGGATTGCGAAGCCATCCCGCTAAGTGCTTGCGGGATATGCCGCCCGCCCGAAAACAGATGATTTCGTGCCGCCGGGGGCCGGGCCGGGGCGGGCACTCATTGCATGGCGAATGGAAAACTTGTCTGACTCGGTAGCCCGGCGTCCGGCTCAGAAGATGGCGTTCGCGATGAAGGCGCCGGTATAGGCAAGGAACAGCATGTAGGTGAACTGGAGTGCCGGCCATTTCCAGCCGCCGGTCTCGCGTCGCATGACGGCGATGGTGGACGTGCACTGGAGTGCGAACGCGAAGAACACCAGCAGTGCGATCGCACCGCCGAACGTGAGCGCGGTCTGGAGTGTGTCCTGGAGCTCCATGGACGCTTCATCGGCGCCCTCGATTCCGTAGATGGTGCCGAGCGTGCCGATGATGACCTCGCGCGCGGCGAGCGACGAGACGAGACCGACACCGATGCGCCAGTCGAAGCCGAGCGGCGCGATCGCCGGCTCGATCACGTGACCGATCGTGGAGAGCGCACTCTGCTCGACGGGCGGCGCATCGCCGCCGATGCGCGGGAACTGTGTCAGCGCCCAGAGCAGGACGGATACCGCGAAGATGATGCGACCGACGCGTCGCAGGAAGATCTTGCCGCGGTCGTAGAGACGCAGAGCGACGGAGCGGAGTGTCGGTATGCGGTATGGCGGCAGTTCCATGAGGAACGGTGCGCCCTTGCCGCGCAGCAGTGTGCCCTTGAGCAGGAATGCCGTGCCGATGGCGGCGATGGCTCCGAGCGCGTAGAGCCCGAGCAGCGTCGCGGCGCGCGTGCCGAAGAACGGACCGAGCAGTGCGCGCTCGGGAATGAATGCCGCAATGAGCAACGCGTATACGGGGAGTCGAGCGGAGCATGTCATGAAAGGCACGACGAAGATCGTCGCCAGTCGATCGCGCTCATCCTCGATCGTGCGCGCGGCCAGGATCGCGGGTACCGCGCACGCGTAGCCGGACAGCAGGGGCAGGAATGCGCGGCCCTGCAGGCCCACGCGGTACATCATGCGGTCGGCGATGAACGCCGCGCGCGCCATATAGCCCGAGTCCTCGAGCAGCCCCAGGAACAGGAACAGGATGAGGATCTGCGGCAGGAACACGATGACCGACCCTACCCCCGCCCAGACCCCGTCGATCAGCAGCGATCGGTACCACGTGTCGGCCATCCGGGCACGGATCCATTCGCCGGACCCCGCGACGATGTACTCGATCCCGTCCATGAGCGGTGCCGCCCACGTGAAGATCGCCTGGAACACGAGCGCGCCGATCAGCAGGAACACGACGGGACCGAACCACTTGTGCAGGAACACCGTGTCCAGCCGCTCCGTCATCCGCGATGGCAGCGGCGGCCGGAAGCGCGCCTGCTGCCCGATCACCTTCATCCGGCCGCGCCGCGTCACGAATACGTCGACCACCGGCAGCTCCACGCGGCGCGGTGCTGACGGCTTCGGCGGGAACTTGCGCTCCGGCCGCTTCGCGCGCTCCTGAGTGACGCCGGCCGCGACACGCGAGAGGAACTGCTGGACCCCCTCGACTCCCACGCCCGCACGCGCGTTCGCGCGCACCACTTCCACACCCAGCTGCGTCGCGAGCTCCGTCTCGTCCACACTGCCGCCGCGCTGTGCCAGCTCGTCCGCCATATTCAACACGAGCAGCGTCGGCATGTTCAGCGCGAGTACCGGGTCCACCAGCATCAGCTGCGACTCCAGACGCGTCGAATCGACGATCAGCACGAGCGCGTCCGGCACCGGCAAACCCTCGATGCGGCCTTCCAGCACGTCGCGCGTCACCTGCTCGTCGAGCGTGCGCGCCGAAAAGCCGTTCACGCCCGGCAGATCAACGAGCGTTACTTCCGTATTGTCAGGGAGTCGCGCGCGGCCGAAGTGCTTCTCGACCGTCACGCCCGGATAGTTCGCGACCTTCTGGCGAAGGCCCGTCAGCTGATTGAAGAGAGTCGACTTGCCCGCGTTCGGCGGCCCCACCAGCGCCACCAGCGGTCCAGCCTCCCCCCTCGACGCACCCTGGCCACGGTCCGCCTTCGCGGCGCCTGCGCCCGAAGGCTTCGTCTGTGTCGACAACTCGTCCTGCGGTCAGTTCGTCGCCGGCTCCGCGCGCCGGACACACAGACAGCCTGCCGTCTCACGCCGCAGCGCGATCAGCGAGCCGTCCACCATCAGCACCGCGTCGCCAAACAGCGACCGCCGCACCGGACAGACCTGGCAGCCCGGCATCAGACCGAGCTCCAGCAGCGGCTCCAGCTCATCCGCCGGCAGGTCGATCCGCACCAGCTCCACCATCTCGCGCAGCGGAATCTCCGCCAGACGCACGTCCGCGCCCGCACCCGCCTGCGCGAGTGCAGCCTCCATCTTCCTGCGCCGCCGTGCGGCCCGTACTCGAGCGATCAAGGCTGTCCTGTGCTCGTGTGGTTGAAAATCATTCTCAGCTACGTTAACCGTGCGGGGGCGGGACCGCAAGACGGGATAGCCCTACGGCGTCGTGGGTGATTTCCCGACAGGATCGGAGCGCCGGGCGGATCCGGGCCGGTGGCATCCGGACGAGGGGCGCCGACGCCACAGCCCGGGTCCAGCGCGACGAACCCGGCGCCGGCCTGGCCCGGGATCGGCGTCGACAAGGCTCTTTCGCGAAACGGGGCGCGTGGTTATACTGTACTTGATGCGTAGGCACCAGTGACGGAACTGGGCACATCCCGGTTCCTTTTTTATTGGGCCTATGCTAAGGCGGAAAGGGATTCCGCCACACACGCGATGATGGATCGGTTCGGTCATTCCGTACTCGACGTCATCACAATTTCAGGGAGTACGGTATGCGTACGACAGGCACCGTGAAGTGGTTCGACGACACCAAGGGCTTCGGATTCATCACACCGGAGAACGGCTCGAAGGACTGCTTCGTGCACCACACGGCCATCCAGGGCAGCGGCTTCAAGTCACTGTCCGAGGGCGATCGCGTCGAGTTCGACGTGCTCGAGGAGCCGAAGGGCCCGAAGGCAGCTAACGTCACCAAGATCTGACGTAAGCTCTTCACGAGAGACAGCCGCTCCCGG